>DATKSX010000051.1:0-15045 GCA_035531415.1 Chitinophagaceae bacterium | reverse complement strand
TGTTCCTCCGGAAGCAGGTCGAGCATTTGCTGGACCCGGTCATGGCTTTGGCGGGTAATCATCCGCTCTTCTGCATGGCTTTCTGCAAAACGCAGCACGTTGAAAATATCCTTGTCCTGAGAGGTTTTGACGATGGGCGCCCGCTTGATCCGCCGGAAATGGTCCACGCAGAGGTTGTGGGCGATCCGCATGGCCCAGGGAAGGAATTTCCCTTTTTCGGTGTACTTCCCCGCCCGTAGGGTATCAATGACCTTGATGAAGGTATCCTGGAATATGTCTTCGGCGAGGTACTGGTCTTTGACCAGCAGCACGATGGATGTGAATAACCGGTCCTTGTGCCTTTGCAGTAATTCTATTAAAGCCTCTTCTTTGCCCTGGGCGTAGCGGCAGATCAATTCCTGGTCGGTAACGGGAGCTGTGGCTTGCATAAAGTTCTACAGATTTCGGTGAACGAATGGATAATAGACTCCTGGAGTCGATTATTCTTCTAGTAGAACTTTTGCTATAGGCCTGTAGGATTTGCGGGTAAATCGCCTGGGAAGGATCGGTAGGTCACATCACAGGTTTTGCAAATATAAACGAAATGTTAAAATTCCCAATTTTATTTTCCCCTGCCGCAGGGGTTCCGGTCTCCATCCGGAAAATTCTTTTTTCAATCCTGCAACAATTTTAATTTCAGGGAGTTGGGAGAAATCGCAGGGGGATGGGTCCCCAAACCTTTATGTCCTTACATTTGCGATTACCCCTCTTGCAAACAATCCGAAAGGCGAACCATGGCAGCAAAAAAGGCGGCAAACCCGACCTCTGAATTACCCGGGCCTCCCCTACGGGTTTCCCCGGGAATTTATATCCAGGGAGCCCGGGTGCATAACCTGAAGAATGTTTCGGTGACCATTCCGAGGGGGAAACTTGTCGTCGTTACCGGGGTCTCGGGATCGGGCAAATCTTCCCTGACCATGGACACCCTGTTCGCTGAAGGGCAACGGAGGTATGCCGAGAGCCTGAGCGCCTACGTAAGGCAGTTCCTGGTCCGGATGAACAAGCCCGATGTGGATTTCATCCGGGGCATCTGCCCGGCCATCGCCATCGAGCAGAAAGTCATCAGCCGGACGCCAAGGTCCACGGTGGGTACCATGACCGAGATTTATGATTATCTCCGTTTGCTTTACGGCAGGGTAGGAAATACCTATTCCCCGGTTTCGGGGGAGTTGGTGGTCAAACATCAGACCAGCGATGTGGCGGACTATATCAATAAGCTCCCGGAAGCAACCCGGGTGCTCCTGCTTGTCCCGATTCACCTTCATTCCAGGAGCAATGCCCGGGAGGCCCTTTCCATCCTTGCTCAAAAGGGATTTTCCAGGATTTATCATCCGGGGAAGGAAATCCTGAAGATCGCCGACCTGCTGGAGGAGAAAACCCCGGTCCTGGAAAAGGGAAGCGCCCTGCTGGTGGACCGGATCGTTACCAGGCCCTTTGAGGAAGATGATCTGCACCGGATCTCCGACAGCATTCAGGCTGCCTTCTTTGAGGGAGAGGGCAGGATCGAACTGGATACCGGGCAGGGGGAAAAAATTCCGTTCTCCAACCGCTTCGAGCGCGACGGGATGGTATTCCAGGAACCCACCCCCAACATGTTCGCGTTCAACAATCCCTATGGGGCCTGCCCGGTCTGCGAAGGGTTCGGCCAGGTCCTGGGAATCGACCCGGAGCTGGTCATCCCCGATCCCAGGCTCACGGTTTATGAGGGAGCCATCGCTCCCTGGAGGGGGGAAAAGATGAGGGAATGGAATGAAGCACTGATCCGGAATGCCAACCGTTTTGATTTCCCCGTTCATCGCCCCATAATGTCCCTCACCCCCGGTCAACGGGAACTGCTCTGGACCGGGAATGCCTATTTCGCCGGGCTGAATGAATTTTTCCGGATGGTGGAGCAGAACCTTTACAAGGTGCAATACCGGGTGATGCAATCCAGATTCCGGGGCAAAACCCTTTGCCCCGAATGCGGGGGTTCGAGGCTGCGCAAGGAGGCGCTTTATGTCCGGGTGGGCGATCAGCCCATTTCAGCCCTTGTTGCAATGCCGGTTCAAAGACTGCGGGAATGGTTCGACCGGCTCGACCTGAGCGACTTTGACCGAAAGGTGGCCGGCAGGATCCTGACGGAGATCACCAGGCGACTTGCGACCTTGATCGATGTGGGCCTGGGCTACCTCACCCTCGACCGGGTGGCCAATACCCTCAGCGGGGGAGAAAGCCAGCGGATTCAGCTGACCCGGACCCTGGGAAGCAACCTGACCAATTCCCTTTACATCCTGGACGAGCCCAGCATCGGACTCCATTCCAGGGATACACACCGCCTCATCCGGGTCCTTAAACAGCTCAGGGACCTGGACAATACGGTCATCGTGGTGGAACATGATGAGCAGATGATGCGGGAATCTGACCATATCATTGACATGGGTCCATTTGCCAGCTACCAGGGCGGGGAGATCGTTTTCAGCGGAACCTACCCGGAGATCCTGAAAGATCCCCGGAGCCTGACCGGCAAATACCTGAGCGGGCGCCTGAGCATCCCGATGCCGGAAAAGCCCAAGGCCTGGACCCGGTCCATTACCCTGAAAGGTTGCACCGAACATAATCTCCACCATATCGACGTCAAATTCCCGCTCAATACCCTTTGCGTGGTTTGCGGAGTGAGCGGTTCAGGAAAAACCACGCTGGTCCGCCAGATCCTTTACCCCGCCCTGAAAAGGCTGAAGGGGGAGCCTGCCGGGAGGGCCGGGCTCCATGAAGGCCTGGAGGGTAATCTGGATGATATAGAACAGATCGAACTGGTGGATCAGAACCCCATTGGGAAATCCTCCCGGTCCAACCCTGTCACCTATATCAAGGCCTATGATGAAATCCGGGACCTGTTCTCCCGCCAGCCGCTGAGCCGGATCCGGGGCTTTGACCCGCGCTTCTTTTCATTCAACGTGGATGGGGGTCGTTGCGACACCTGTAAGGGAGAAGGGGAAGTGGTGGTGGAAATGCAGTTCCTTTCTGATGTGCACCTGGTCTGCGAAGTCTGCGGTGGCAAAAGGTTCAAGGATGAATTGCTGGAGGTCACATACAAGGGGAAGAACATACATGATGTCCTGGAGCTCAGTGTGGATGAGGCCCTGGAATTCTTTTCTGCCGATAAGGAGATCCGGACCCGCCTCAGCCCACTGGCTGATGTGGGGCTGGGGTATGTGAAGCTGGGCCAGTCCTCAACCACCCTGAGCGGCGGGGAGGCCCAGCGGGTCAAGCTGGCCGCCTTCCTGGGCAGGGGAAGGTCGACCCAGCACCTGCTCTTCCTGTTCGACGAGCCCACCACCGGGCTCCATTTCCATGATATCGGGAAATTGCTGAATTCACTGCGAGCGCTGATCTCCCAGGGCCATTCCGTCATTGTGATCGAGCACAACCTGGATGTCATCCGGGCTGCGGACTGGGTGATCGAAATGGGCCCTGAAGGAGGGGAAGAAGGAGGCAGGATTCTTTATGAAGGAGTCCCTGGCGGTCTGAAAAAAGCCAAGGGAAGCCGGACCGGACCCTTCCTCTGATTTTGGTTAGCGCAGCCTTTCACTGGATTTGAGCAGCCGGATGTCTTTGCGGACGGCCCGGGCCGCCAAAAAGAAAAACAGTCCCATAAAAAGGCAGACCAGGGGGGAGAGATAATGATAAGTCTGAATGGTAGCGTGCGTGGCTCCCAGTTTCCGGATCGTAAAGTATTCCAGGACAAGCACTACGATGGAAAGTAGGCCGCCGGTAATTGCCATCCGCCTCTGGAAGGGCTTGTTCCGATGAAGGAAAATTCCCACCAAACCGATCAGGACCAGCAGGGATTGGATCAGAAAGGAAGCCAGGTTGGGGATCTCCCTGAAATCCAACCACCAGAGCAGGGCTGCGCATGCCGCGGCGAGCAGAAAATACAGGGTCTGAATCCTCAGGAGCATGATGTAAAAATATATGCTAATCCCCAAAAATCCCAAACCCCCTTAAGGGGATATGTATTCCGGTATCCCCCGCCGCCCAAGCAAACCCCTGCGAAGTTTGTAAATTGCGGGATACCGAACCAATCATTATGGCCAAACCCATCAGGAAGCAGGACGCGCTGGATTACCATTCCATGGGAAGGCCGGGGAAGATTGAGGTCATACCCACCAAGGACACCAAATCTCAGCGGGACCTTTCTCTGGCCTATTCTCCCGGGGTTGCTGAACCTTGTAAGGAGATCCACAGGGACCCTGAAGGAGTTTACAAGTATACGGCCAAGGGAAACCTGGTGGCGGTCGTCACCAACGGAACGGCGGTGCTGGGACTGGGCAATATCGGCCCCGAGGCCAGCAAGCCGGTAATGGAGGGAAAGGGGGTACTGTTCAAGATCTTCGCTGACATCGATGTGTTCGATATCGAGCTCAATGCCATGGATCCGGAGCATTTCATCCAGGTGGTGAAAGCCCTGGAACCAACTTTCGGCGGAATCAACCTGGAAGACATCAAGAGCCCGGAATGCTTCATCATCGAGGAAAGGCTGCGCAAGGAAATGAAGATCCCCGTGATGCATGACGACCAGCATGGCACCGCGATCATTTCCGGGGCGGCCCTGCTCAACGCCCTGACCCTGGTCCGCAAAAAAATATCCAAGGTATCCATCGTGGTCAGCGGGGCAGGCGCCGCCGCCATGGCCTGCGTTAAACTTTATATTTCCCTGGGTGCCGACCCGGCCAATATCCTCATGTTCGACCGCCAGGGGGCCATCACCAGCGAAAGGACGGACCTGGACCAAATGAAAAGGCAGTTCGCCCGGGAAACCAGGGTCCGGACCCTGGCGGATGCAATGAAAGGGGCCGATGTGTTCATCGGACTTTCCGTGGGGGGAATCGTGACGCCGGAAATGGTCAAATCCATGGCCAAAAACCCCATTGTTTTTGCGATGGCCAACCCGGATCCCGAGATTGGTTATCAGGAAGCAGCCCAATCCCGGCCGGACCTGATCATGGCCACGGGGAGATCCGATTTTCCCAACCAGGTCAACAATGTGCTGGGGTTTCCCTATATCTTCCGGGGCGCCCTGGACGTAAGGGCCACCCAGATCAACGAGGCCATGAAGCTTGCTGCGGTCAAGGCGCTTGCCGAGCTGGCTACCCTACCGGTGCCTGACATGGTCAATATGGCCTATGGAGAGAAAAATATTCAGTTCGGCCCCACCTATATCATTCCAAAACCGCTGGACCAGCGTTTGCTGGGTATGGTGGCTCCTGCCGTTGCCCGGGCGGCCATGGAAAGCGGGGTAGCCCAGTCCCCGATCACCGATTGGGAGGCCTATCGCCTGGAGCTGAGCAACCGGCTCGGCCTGGACAATCACCTGATCCGGCTGCTGGGTTCCAAGGCACGCAAGGATCCCCGCAAAGTGGTGTTCGCCGAGGCGGACAACCTCAAGATTCTTAAGGCAGCTCAGATCGTGAAGGAGGAAGGCATTGCAATTCCCATCCTGCTCGGGGACCGGAAGATCATCGAAAAGATGATGGCCGACAACGGGATCGATATCGACGAAGTGGAGATCGTAGACAGCAGGTCCGACGACCAGGAAGCCAAAAGGCAACAGTTCGGGGAATTGTTCTTCTCCAGGAGGAAAAGAAGGGGATTCAATTACTATGAGGCCAAAAAAATCATGAAGGACCGGACCTATTTCGGTTGCATGATGGTGGAGACCGGGGAAGCGGACGCCCTCATCTCGGGACTTAGCCGGAAATATCCCGACACCATCCGGCCAGCCCTCCAGTCCATCGGAATGGAGCAGGGGGTGAAGCGGGTGGCAGGGATGTATATCATACTGACCAAGCAAGGTCCTTTGTTCCTGGCAGACACCACAGTGAATTTCAACCCTACTGCGGAGGAACTCGCTGACATCACCCTGCTCACGGCCCGGGAGGTGCAGCAGTTCAACATTACTCCAAGGATCGCCATGCTTTCCTACTCCAATTTCGGATCCAGCCCCACCCCTGAGGCGATGCTGGTCCGCGATACGGTAAGGTTGCTCCGAAAAATGGAACCTTCCCTGGTGGTGGATGGGGAAATTCAGGCCAGTCTTGCCTTCAACAATGAGATCCTGCGGGATAATTATCCCTTCAGTGACCTGGTATCCGGAGGGGTCAACACCCTTATTTTTCCCAATCTCGCCGCCGGAAACATCGCCTACAACCTTTTGCAGGAAGTTGGCGGCTTCGATACCATCGGGCCCATCCTGCTGGGCCTGGGTAAGCCGGTGCATGTGCTGCAGCTGGGTAGCACGGTGAGGCAGATCGTCAACATGGTCACCATCGCGGTGGTGGATGCCCAGCAGAAATGCAAACACGATACCGTGCCCAACCCCGGGAAATCCCGGACCTGACCATGGACCCCCTCTCTGTCCCCAGGATCTCCAGAAAGAAGATCATCTATCCGCTTAACCCTGCCTTCCGCAGGTATCTCCGGCTCTATGAGCGCGAGATCCGGCTCCCGGTGACCTACGAGGACCTTAAATACTATGACTCCGGGATCCCGGTCTACGACAAGCAGGGCAAAGACACCCTCTGGCAGTCGGTATTTTATCCCCAGGAGGCCATGAACCGGATTTACAGGAACCTGAAGCGGACCTATTCCATTCTCAAGGCGGGAGGGGACTTCACTGCCGAGGAACATCTTCATATCGAGCGGGTGGATTACTGCAGTTTCGGCAATTCCCATCCCTTCCGGATCAAGATCGTCAACGATTTCAACGACGTGTATGATTATTTCTACATCAAGGTAGCCGATGCCTCCCGGATCTATGGGCTGGAGCTGGAACATATCCTTTCTCCCTATTGGATCAATTTTTTCGTGGATGGCAATACCCTGTTGGAGGAGCATATCGCCGGGGTGCCCGGTGACCAGTTCGTCGCCTATTACCTGGAGCGCCCCGAGTTCAACCGCAACCGGATCGCAAAGGAGTTCGTGAAGTTCAACGAAAGGTGCTTTGTCCGGCTGCTGGGAGACATGAGATCCTATAATTTCGTGTTCGATATCACGCCAGATTTCGATGATGTGCAGTTCCGGATCCGTGCCATCGATTTCGATCAGCAGTTCTTCGAGGGCCGGTTGCTGGTGTATATGCCTCAGTCCTTTCCCGAGAATAAAGCCTACGTGGAACTTACCTCATCTCTGCTCAACCCGGAGACCATCCGCCAGTACCAACAGGAGGAAAGGGCCCTTATGGCGCGCCGCATCAAGGTCCAGCGTCACCGGATCAAGGACCTCCGGGATGTGATCCGTACCGACGAAGTCTCCACAGCTGCCAAAATCAGCCAGCTCGGCCAGGAGCTGGCACTTCACTACGATGATCCTGTCTTCAGCCGGTGCACCACGATGGGCCAGATCATTGAAAGGAGCCTCAAAAGGCTTCTCGTGCAAAGCCTCGTGAAGTGAACCCTCCGGCAAATCAGTATATTTGGCCCAGATTCGACAAGCATGTTCTTCTATCATTTCGGTAAGTATCTGCTGATGCTGAAGGGCATGTGGTCGAGGCCTGAAAGCCTGAAGATGTACTGGAAGGAGCTCATGCACCAGTGCGTGGAAATCGGATTTGGAAGCCTGGGCATCGTGATGATCATTTCCATATTCCTGGGAGGGGTGACCACGGTGCAGACTGCTTATCAGCTGGTCAGCCCCTGGATCCCCAAGACCACCATCTCGATGGTTGTCCGCGATACCCTGATCCTGGAACTGGCGCCCACCATGGTTTGTATCGTGCTTGCCGGGGTGGTGGGATCCAAGATCGCTTCTGAACTGGGCAACATGCGGGTCTCCGAACAGATCGATGCCCTGGAGATCATGGGAATCAATACCAAGGCCTATCTCATCCTTCCCAAGATACTGGCCGCTTTGCTGGTGATCCCCTGCCTGGTGATCATCGCCGGATTTTTAGGGATTACCGGGGGACTGCTTGCCGGGGAATTGGCCGGAATTCTCGGCAAAGAGCAATTCCTCCAGGGCCTTGTGAAGAACTTCAACAGCTTCAACGTGTTCTTCGCGCTCATCAAGTCCTATACGTTTGCTTTCATCATCTCCAGCATTTCGGCCTATTTCGGGTATTATGTTGAGGGGGGCGCACTGGAAATCGGACGTGCCAGCACGACTTCAGTGGTGGTGAGTTGTATTCTGATTCTTTTCGCCGATTACGGCCTGGCAGCGATCCTGCTGCAATAATGTGCCTTAAACCAGCCCATGATCGAGGTCATAAACGTCTCAAAAGCATTTGGAGGGAAGATGATCCTGGAGAATGTGTCCGCCATAATGGAGGCGGGCAAAACCAACCTGATCATCGGTACCAGCGGCAGCGGGAAGACCGTCCTGATGAAATGCATGGTGGGGCTCAACACCGTGGATCGGGGCCAGGTCAAATATGGGGGCGAGGACTTCACGGCCATGTCCGACCGGGAGCGGAAGGCCATCCGGGAACAGATCGGCATGCTCTTCCAGGGCACGGCTCTTTTCGACAGCATGACGGTAGAGCAGAATGTTTTCTTTCCCCTGGACATGTTCACCAATTTGAGCTATAAGGAAAAGCGCAGGCGGGTCGAGTCCTGCCTGGACCGGGTGAACCTGATGGAGGCATATAAGAAATACCCCGCGGAGATCAGCGGGGGAATGAAAAAAAGGGTTGGAATTGCCCGGGCCATCGTCCTGAACCCGAAATACCTGTTCTGTGATGAGCCCAACTCCGGCCTGGACCCCCAGACCTCCATGGTGATCGACAAGCTGATCAAGGAGATCACCATCGAATACCAGATCACCACCGTGATCAACACCCATGACATGAATTCCGTGATGGAGATCGGGGACCATATCCTTTATTTGTACAATGGCCACAAGCAATGGGAGGGGACCAAGCGGGACATCATCTTCAGCAAAGATGATAAGCTGAACCATTTCATATTCGCCTCGGAGTTTCTTCAGGATGCAAAGGAAATGAGGCAAATTGAGATCATGGAGAATCGCCAGGCCCAGGAACCTCCATTGGCCGATTGAACAATACGGAGTATTTTTGCCGGCCTTCACAGCAATTTTCCTATGAGCGTATTAGTGAATAAGGACAGCAGGGTTATGGTGCAGGGGTTTACCGGCACCGAAGGAACCTTCCATGCTACCCAGATGATTGAATATGGAACCTGCCTGGTAGGCGGAGTAACCCCCGGGAAAGGGGGTACCACCCACCTGGACCGGCCGGTATTCAATACGGTGGAACAGGCGGCAAGGGCCACCGGCGCGGATGTATCGATCCTGTTCGTTCCCCCGCCCTTTGCGGCTGACGCCATCATGGAAGCGGCTGACGCCGGGCTCCGCCTGGTGGTCTGCATCACGGAAGGTATTCCGGTCCAGGACATGGTCCTGGTTCTCCAGTACCTGAAGGGGAAATCCACCCGCCTGATCGGGCCTAATTGCCCGGGCGTGATATCGCCAGACCAGTGTAAGGTGGGCATCATGCCGGGTTTCGTGTTCCGCAAGGGCCATATCGGCATTGTATCCAAATCCTGGACCCTCACCTATGAAGCGGCCGACCAGGTGGTGAAAGCAAACCTGGGAATTTCCACCGCCATCGGCATCGGAGGGGATCCGATCATCGGCACTCCGACCCGGGAAGCCGTGGCCTTGCTGATGGAGGACCCGGAAACAATGGGTATCGTAATGATCGGGGAGATCGGGGGCAATATGGAGGCGGAGGCCGCAGCCTATATCAAGCAGGAAGGAAAAAAGCCCGTGGTCGGGTTCATCGCAGGACAAACTGCACCCCCCGGAAGGAGGATGGGCCATGCAGGGGCCATCGTCGGAGGGGCCGAAGATACTGCAGCAGCCAAAATGGCCATCATGAGGGCCTCCGGAATCCATGTGGTGGACAGCCCCGCGGATATCGGCAAAACCATGGCATCCGTATTACAAAACGGGAATTAACCCCCACGGTAACCCACCCGGAATGAAACAGCAGGCCTTTTCAATGCCCTTATCAAATCGTCAATGGATTTCCAATACACAGAGACCCAGCAGGAGCTGATCCGGATCATCCGGGAATTCGGAAGAACCCGGATCCTGCCCCATGTGATGGAGTGGGATGAGGCGCAGCACCTTCCCAGGGAACTGCTCGCCAGCCTCGGCGAATTGGGCCTGATGGGAGTGCTTGTTCCTGAAAAATATGGCGGCTCCGGCCTGGGATACAGCGATTATATCGTGGTCATCCGCGAGATCTCCAAATGGTGCGGAGCCATCGGACTCAGCGTGGCCGCCCACAATTCCTTATGCTCGGGTCATATCCTCCAGTTTGCCAGCGAGGAGCAAAAAGTCAAATGGCTCCCGGCCCTGGCCACCGGAAAATCCCTGGGAGCCTGGGGGCTCACCGAGGCGGGAACCGGTTCGGATGCAGCCAATATGAGCTGTGTGGCCCGGAAAACAAAAGAGGGATGGCAGATTGACGGAACCAAATGCTGGATCACCCATGGCAAAAGCTGCGATCTGGCGGTGGTAATTGCAAGAACCGGGGAGCCTGGAGACAGTCACGGCATCAGCGCCTTCATCGTGGAACGGGGAACACCGGGTTTTGGCTCTGGGAAGAAGGAAAATAAGCTGGGGATGCGGGCCAGCGAAACGGCCGAGATGGTTTTTTCCGGTTGCATCATTCCGGAGGAAAATTTAATCGGGGAGATCGGGCAGGGATTCATCCAGGCCCTCAACGTGCTGGACGGTGGCCGGATTTCCATCGCTGCCCTTTCCCTGGGGATCGCCCAGGGGGCCTATGAGGCCGCGCTGGGGTATTCCCGTCAAAGGAAACAGTTCGGCCAGCCGATCTCCTCCTTCCAGGGTATTTCTTTCAAACTTGCAGATATGGCTACCGAAATCGAGGCTGCTGAATTGCTCACTTTCCAGGCGGCGGCCCTGCGGGACCGGCACCAGTCGGCAACCAAACAGGCCGCAATGGCAAAATATTACGCGTCTGAAGTAGCGGTTAAGGTGGCCACCGATGCCCTGCAGGTATTCGGGGGCTATGGCTACACCAAGGATTATCCCGTGGAAAAATATTATCGTGATGCGAAACTGTGCACCATCGGGGAGGGTACTTCGGAGATTCAGAAGATCGTCATCGCCCGGGAAGCCCTCCGTTGAGCAGTCAGGACTCGCTTTTCTTATTGAAGAAATTCGCCACTTTCCCGCTCCAGTCCCGGGCCGTCTCCTCTACTTCTCCTGAAAACTGGCGGACTTTGTCTTTGGCCTGGTCGGCAACGGTGCCCTTATAGCTCAGCACAGAATCCACCGTGCCGTGAAGGGCGTCAGGCAGCTTGCTTTTTACAAAATTGATAAAGATGGTCGCGGCTTGTGTGGCCTGCGCTTCAGTCAGGCCCGCCTGGGCCTGGAGTCTGGCAATGAGCTCTTCCATGAGATGGGATTTTAGAGGGTGCTGGGTTTAGGCCACCTTCAGCCGGGCCAGGGTGGATTTATCGAGTTTTTCCCGGGCATATTCAAAGGTGAGGTGGAATAATTTCTGCTTGGTGCTGGGAAGCTGGAACATCGCGTCGGTCATGAGTATTTCGCAGATTGACCGCAGTCCCCGGGCCCCCAGCTTGAATTCGATGGCTTTGGTGACGATATATTCCTGGACATCCTCATCGATAACCAGCCGGATATCCTCGGCGGCAAAGAGTTTGTGATACTGCTTGAACAGGGCATTGCGGGGCTGGGTCAGGATGGCTTTCAGGGCGTCTGCATTCAGGGAATTCAGGTGGGTCACCACAGGAAGTCTCCCGAGCAGTTCCGGAATCATCCCGAAGGATTTGAGGTCCTGGGCATTCACGAATTTCAGGATGTTGCGCCGGTCGTCCTCTTCCTTTTCCTTATTTGCCGTGAAACCGATGGTATGGGTTTGTACCCTTCGGGCGATGATGCGGTCCAGCCCGTCGAAGGCCCCTCCGCAGATAAACAGGATATTCTGCGTGTTTACCTTCATCATCTTTTGCTCCGGGTGCTTCCTGCCCCCTTGAGGAGGAACCAGCACATCGGTGCCTTCCAGGAGTTTGAGCAGGGCTTGTTGCACTCCCTCTCCGCTAACATCCCGGGTGATGGAAGGGTTGTCGCTTTTTCGGGCGACCTTGTCGATTTCGTCGATATATACAATGCCCCGCTCAGCGGCAGCGATATCATAATTGCATACCTGGAGCAAACGGGAAAGGATACTTTCCACGTCTTCACCTACATACCCGGCTTCCGTGAATACGGTGGCGTCCACGATGGCAAAGGGCACATGGAGCATGCGGGCGATGGATTTGGCCAACAGGGTTTTTCCCGTGCCGGTCTCCCCCACCATGATGATGTTGGACTTCTCGATTTCAACCTCATCGCCGAGCCGCTGCCGGAGTCTTTTGTAATGGTTGTATACGGCGACCGCCATGATTTTCTTGGCCTCGTCCTGGCCGATCACGTATTCGTCCAGGAACTTCTTGATCTCCATTGGTTTGGCGATCTTCTGGGTGAATTCTGTGGAAGCCTTATAGCTGGAAAGCTCATGTTCGATGATTTCCCGGGCGTTAGCCACGCAGTTCTCGCAGATATGACCTTCCTCTCCCGCGATCAGGATCTTGACCTCGTCCTTGGACCTTTTGCAGAAGGAGCAGTGGATTTCAGTGCCTTTCATGGATGGAAGAAAATAGTCCGGCGACGGCTCAATGCCGCCCCGGACCTGTAAAGTTAGGCAAAAACTTCGGGTCAGGGGTTGGGCTGGTTGCCCTTGGCTGCCTTTTTCGGGTTACGGTCCAGAACCTCATCCACCAGACCGTATTCCTTGGATTCCTCGGCAGTCATCCAGTAATCCCGGTCACTGTCCTTTTCCACCTTTTTAACCTGCTGACCGGAATGGGCGGCTACGATCTCGTAAAGTTCCTTTTTGATCTTGGAGATCTCCCTAGCGGTGATCTCGATATCTGAGGCCGGGCCCTGGGCTCCCCCGGAAGGCTGGTGGATCATCATGCGGGAATGCTTCAGGGCGGTGCGTTTCCCCTTGACCCCTGCGCACATCAGGACTGCAGCCATGGAGGCCGCGATGCCGGTGCAAATGGTTGCCACGTCGGGGCTGATGAACTGCATGGTATCATACATGCCCAGGCCGGCGTAAACGCTTCCCCCGGGGCTGTTGATATACATCTGGATGTCCCGGCTCCGGTCGGTTGATTCCAGGAAAAGCAGCTGGGCGGTGACGATATTGGCCACATAATCGTCCACGGGTTCCCCGAGAAAGATGATGCGGTCCATCATCAGCCTGGAAAACACATCCATGGACGCGACGTTCAGGGGTCTTTCCTCAATGATATAGGGGGTGAGGCCCTGGATGGAGTGCCTGGCGTAATCATCGTAAAACATCCCGGAGATTCCCCGGTGCTTTACGGCATATTTTCGGAATTCATCAGGAATGTGCATGGTGGTGGTGTTTTTGAGTTTCGGTTAAAAAATCGGAGAGGGTGACCTGTTTTTCCTCCAGGTCTGCCTGGGTGACCAGCCACTGGAAAAGTTTGCGGGTAACAACCTTTTCATAGGTCTTGCGCAGGTAGGCTTTGTCGGAAAGGAGTTTGCGGATATATTCCAGGGCGTTTTCATTTCCTGCGAACATGGGGTAGCCCCGGAAGAATTCCTCCTTGGCCTGATCCTCCAGTTCAGGAGGGCTAGCCTTGATATCCTGCTCAGTAATCAACCGGTCCGTGATCAGGTTCCACCGGAGCTGGTGGTCCAGGGAAGGATACTGGTGGTCCGCCTCTTCGGTGGTCAAAGGTTTTTCGGAGCGGTGCTGGAGCCATTTTTTCAGAAAGGCTTCCGGAAGGTCCATGGGGGTATGGTGGACCAGTTCCTCGAAGATCTCATGGTGAAGCAACTCTTCGGCCTCAGCCTGATAATTTTCCCGGGTTACCCGGAAGAATTCTTCCCGGAACCCTTCTTCGGTGTTAATTCCTTTTCCGGGGAAAACCCGGTTGAAGAAAGGTTCATCCCGCAGCGGGGGTTCCGGACGCTGTATGCTCTGTATCGTCATGATCCAGTTCAGGGTTGGTGCCCCGGCCGGCTGGGGGGCGGGTTTTCCCGCATATCCTTCCAGCAGGTCTTTCCAGGGGAGGATTTCAAGGGTATCCCCTGCATTCATGCCCATCAGGTGTTCCCGGAAAGAAGGCTCAAAATCCCTGACCCCAATATGGCTGGGCATCATGGGCAGCTCCCCTTCAGAGGTGGAGGCGGGTTCGATCCGAACCTGAAGGATATCGTTTTCGGATTCGATTTTGTCCGCTTTGACCTTTCCGGCAGCATTTTCCAGGAAATTTTCATATTCTTTTTCCATTTCAACATCAGTCGGCACGACCTGGTAATGGACCAGCCTAAGCTGTTTTTTGAGATTGGGGATACTGAAATCCGGCTTGACGCCGATTTCGAATTTGAATTCGTAGGGCCCTGGGCGGTTCAGATCCGGAGGCTCGAAGAACCCTTCACTTAAGGGCTGACCCAGGATTTCGATTTTTTCTTTTTCAAGGATGCTTTCCAGTTCATGTTCTGCTTTGTGGACCACTTCCTCGGCGAACAAGGCCTGGCCATGCATTTTCCGGATCAGGCTGGCTGGCACCATCCCTTTGCGAAAACCCGGTATCTGGGCCGTTTTACTGAATTTTTTCAGGGATTGCTCAAAACCGGGAAGATAATCCTCCTCCAGGATGGTGATCCGGATCCTTTCGTTCTGGGGGCTGATGGTTTCTCGGGTGAAAGTTGCCATAGTATTATCAGTATGAAGTTAACAATTATAGTACCCAACCCTTTTACTGACAAACAGTCATTAATTTACCAATTATGGCGTAAATCAGGGATGATTTGCTTCGGGTGCAATGGTACACTTTTCGAACCATTTTGTTCATGAATTAGGTGATTTAGCAGCTATAACATCGAAACAACCCGGGTTTTGAGTTTTTTTGAATCTCACTAACCCTTGCCGATGGA
>DATKSX010000050.1:0-4827 GCA_035531415.1 Chitinophagaceae bacterium | reverse complement strand
GCCAGTCCTTCATCGCCAGCAGGAACACATGCCCGTTAGAAGTGGGGGCTCGCTTTTGAACGAAATTGTACATCTGGCGGTTGATTCCAGCCAGGTCCGCATGGGGTTTGAGTTCCACATAGGTGCTCAGACAGTTGTTCTCCCAGACATGCGCCCAGGGGCTCTGGTCATAATATACCTGGAAAGGTGCCAGCCATTCAAACTTAAGGGAAGAGTTTTCCGGGATATCTTTCAGGACCCCGGTAATGACATAATCCTGCTTGTTATCCATCCGAACGATCCGCCCAAGCACATCCTTTTCGCTTCCGAAAAATTTCCTGGAAGTTTTTTCGGTGATCACCAGGGAATGCAATTGGGCAAATGCCGTCTTTGGGCTGCCCTCGAGGAAAGGAAGGGTAAACATGCTGAACAGGGAGGGCTCGCCATATTTTCCGGAGGCATACACGGATTTATTGCCGATGGTGAACAGCAGGCGGGTCTCATTTTCGCTCACCCTGCAGGTACTGGCGATGCCAGGGATATCCGCCTGGATGGCCGGGCCCAGAACGCCGGGTGAGGAACCATGGGTAAAAACCCCCTTATCCAGCAGTGCATTGACCTTGACAAAATACAGCCGGTCCATCTTCGTATTGAAATGATCGAAGCTGACTTCGTCTGCCACCCAAAGGAAGATCAGGCCGGCACAGGCGATTCCTATCGACAATCCGGCGATATTCAGGATAGTGTAGGAGCGGTTCCTCCAGAGGTTGCGGCACATGGCCTTGAAATAATTGCGGAACATGGCAAATGGTTTTACTAAATTCTGGGCAAGATCCTCCCGGGGGATCCAATCCAAAGACAAACTCGGTCCGCAAGGTTACAAATTCACGGCGAAACCGGACTCTTACACGACCAACCTGGATCTCCCTCAAATCCTGTCAATTTGTCAGAAATTGCCTTTTTATTATCTTTGCAATCCTTAATCCCTTTTTCCGGATCAACACCGAATCAACCGGTCCATAAATCCGGTTACCCGGATCTATCGAACCCGCATGCTGCGAGACCCCCTGACCATAGAAGATAACCGACCACAACATACCTGGGCCAGTGACCCGGAGGCCGATCCTGGCCCCGGCCGGAAATTCTACCTGGAAAGCTATGGTTGCCAGATGAATTTCAACGACAGCGAGATCGTGGCCTCCATCCTGGAATCGGCAGGATGGGTGGGTACCTCCGACCATGAAAAGGCCGATCTGATCCTGATCAATACCTGCTCCATACGCGATAAAGCCGAACAGACCATCCGCAAACGCCTCACGGAATTCCGCAAAGCTAAAACCCAAAGGCCGGATATTCTGATCGGCATCCTGGGTTGCATGGCGGAAAGGCTGAAATCCAAACTGCTGGAAGAGGAACGTTTGGTGGACCTGGTGGTGGGACCGGACGCATACAGGAGCCTGCCCAGACTGGTGAAAGAAGCCGTTTCAGGTCATAAAGGAGTCCAGGTGCTGCTCAGCCGGGAAGAAACCTATGGGGACATCAGTCCCGTCCGCCTGAATTCCAACGGAGTGACCGCATTCGTTTCCATCATGCGGGGCTGCGATAACATGTGTTCCTTCTGTGTGGTGCCCTATACCCGGGGAAGGGAACGCAGCAGGGATCCCCGGTCCATCCTCCGGGAAGTGACCGATCTGTCCGGTTCCGGGTACCGGGAAGTGACCCTTTTGGGTCAGAACGTGGATTCCTACCGTTGGACCGACCCGTCCGGGGCAGTTACTGATTTTGCGGATCTGCTTGGCCTTGTAGCCGCCATCGATCCCCTGCTCCGGGTGAGGTTCAGCACCTCCCACCCCAAGGACATCACCGATAAGGTGCTCCATGCCATGGCCGGTTTCCCCAATATCTGCAAGCATATTCACCTTCCCCTTCAAAGCGGCAGTTCCAGGATCCTGGAACTGATGAACCGGGGCTACAGCCGGGATTGGTATTTGGAAAAAGTGGAGCGAATCCGGGAAATCCTTCCGGGTTGCGCCCTGAGTACGGATCTCATAACGGGTTTCTGCACTGAAACCGAATCCGATCATATGCAGACCCTGGAAGTCATGGAACTTTGCAAGTATGACCTTGCTTATATGTTCATGTATTCCGAGCGCCCCGGGACTCCGGCTTCCCGCAGGCTCACCGATGACATTTCCCGGGAAATGAAGCAAAAAAGGCTCCAGGAGATCGTGACCCTCCATAGGGATCACGCCCTGGAAAGCATGCGTCGCAACCTGGGAAAATCATTGCGGGTCCTGGTGGAAGGCCCCTCCAAAAGGAATGAGGATGAATTTTGCGGAAGGACCGACGCCAACCGGATGGTCGTATTCCCTGCAGATGGAACCAGGCAGGGTCAATATGTAACGGTCCGGATCGAAAGCTGCACCTCAGCCACCCTGAAGGGAAGGTTGATAGAAGAAACTTCCCTGGCCCAATAACCCTGTTCTATGGAAATCCAGGCTATAAAAAACAGATTTGGCATCATTGGAAATTCTCCTGCGCTCAATTATGCCCTGAATGTGGCCTTTCAGGTTTCAGGTACCGATCTGACTGTTTTGATCATGGGGGAAAGCGGAGTGGGAAAGGAAAGTTTTTCCCAGATCATCCATTCCCTGAGCGCAAGGAAACATAATCCCTTCATCGCCGTGAACTGCGGTGCGATTCCGGAGGGCACTATCGATTCGGAGCTATTCGGCCATGAAAAAGGGTCCTTTACGGGAGCCATGGATTCCCGTAAAGGGTATTTTGAAACTGTGAACGGCGGCACGATATTTTTGGACGAGATCGGGGAAATGCCCCTGGGAACCCAGGCCCGACTCCTCCGGGTTCTGGAAACGGGGGAATTCATCCGGGTGGGATCATCCCGGACCCAGAAGACCGATGTGCGGGTGATCGCCGCCACGAACAAAAACCTGCTGGAGTTCACCCAGAGCGGCCGGTTCCGTGAGGACCTTTATTACCGGCTGAACACCGTTCCGATCCGGGTTCCGGCCCTGAGGGACCGCAAGGAGGACATTCCCATGCTGTTCCGCAAATTTTGCGTGGACTTCGCCGAAAAATACAAGACCTCGCCAGTGCAACTCGATGAGGAGGCCCGCCAGTTGATTGTCAATTATCCTTGGCCGGGCAATGTCCGGGAGCTGAAGAATATCGCCGAACAGGTCTCCGTCCTGAGCACGGAAAAGACTGTGGTTGGCACCGAGATGAAAAAATTCCTTCCCGAAGTGCACATGACCCGGCTTCCGATCCTGGCGGGGCCCGGGAGCCAGACCGGAGACCTGAACTCCGAAAGGGATATCCTTTACAGGCTCTTCTTCGACATGAAAAAGGATGTGAACGAGCTCAAGAAAATGTTCTTCGATCTGCTGCAACATCCGCCCGGTGCCCCATCTCCGGATTATTCCAGGGAAAGCCTCCTGAACGGGTTTCCGGAAAATGCCCAGGCTCCCGCGGCGATCCATAACCCGCAGCCCATTCTGATCCAGGATAACAAGATTGACCAGCATGAGGACGTGGAAGAAACCTTATCGATTGCCGATAAGGAGAAAGAGCTTATTGAAAAAGCCCTGAAGAAACACCGGGGAAAGCGAAAAGATGCGTCCCTGGACCTGGGGATTTCCGAAAGGACCCTGTACCGAAAGCTCAAGGAATATCATATCATCGATTAGGCCGCCCGGATTCCGGGCCAAAAATTTCCGGATGCAATGGAGCAATAAATTTCGGTGGATTAACGCCCTGGCGCTTTGTGTACTGGTTCTTTTGTCC
This sequence comes from Chitinophagaceae bacterium, assembly GCA_035531415.1. GTDB lineage: Bacteria > Bacteroidota > Bacteroidia > Chitinophagales > Chitinophagaceae > JANWKA01. The sequence goes on along the minus strand of DATKSX010000050.1, from coordinate 1,044 downwards.
GGTTGCTGGCTCTATAAATTCAATGCCTCCAGCATCGATGCCAATGCCCATACCGTTAACGTCAACCTGTTCGCCAGCAAGGCTCCGCTGGCCCCTCCCACCCTGGCCCAAAAGCTTACCGAGGTCCTGCGCAACCAGATTACCTCCCAGACCCGGCTCACCCAGGAAAATTCCGACTCTGCCGATTATGTATTTACCGGTGATATCAGTGGCTATGACATCAGCAACGCGGCTGTGACCAATGTGGAACAGGCCTCCTCCTTGAGACTGACCATTACGGTGAGTGTCGAGTTCAGGTCCCGGACCAACCCGAAGAACAACTTCAGTACCTCCTTTTCCCGGTCCGAGGATTTTGCAGCCAACATTTCCATCACTACGATCCAGGATCAGCTGATCACCAAGATCAACAGCGACCTATCAGACGACATCTTCAACCGGGCATTCGCGAACTGGTAATTGAAAATTGTACCTTAGAGCGGTATGTCTTCAGGATCCACTTTGGCACGAATCGTAGGTAACCGGGATGGGTCTGATCCGGATATCGCCGCCCTCCGGGAGCTGCTCCGCGATTATCCCTATTTCGCACCTGCCCAGGTCATTCTGGCAGCCCGGCTCCGGAAGTCCGGTGCAGACCCCGAAGAAATCAAAAAGCAGACCGGTATCGCTGCCGTTTATCTCCCCGACCCCTTCCTGCTGGAACATGTGCTGGACCGGATCTTGTCCGGGTTGGAGGATGGGGCCACGACCCTTCCTGCTTCCTTTGGGGAAGCGAAAATCGCCAAACCACAGGTTGAAGATGCCCATGATTTTGAAGGCCCATCCCTGGAGGCATCCCTTGAGAAAGAACTTGCTTCCGGAATTTCCGGGCCTCCCCGGGAAACGGATGCCCAGAAAAGGGATTTCCAGGACCAACAATCCAACCAACTGGGAACCGAAATACCCGTACCGGAAACCGGAAACGTCCCATCCGGGCATTCCAATGCGGAACTGCCCTACTCCCATGAAGGGGCTTCGGGTGAATCAACCCCTGCTGGGGAGACCCCT
>DATKSX010000049.1:0-3426 GCA_035531415.1 Chitinophagaceae bacterium | reverse complement strand
CCCTGACCACCCTCCAGGAAAAGAAATCCTTCCTGAAGGAGGCCCTGGAAAACGATTATACCTTGTTTTTCGAGCATGATCCCCAGGTGGAATGCTGCACCCTGCAACAGACCCCAAGGGGGATCCGGGCCCTGAAGCAGTTCAGCCTTCCTGGCCTCCCCGGATCCGGTACCGGGATTTGAGGGATTTGAGCTCCATTTCACCGCCTCCCAGACCCCCAGATCCCTCCAAAAAGGGCCTATTCAAACCGGTTTCACCGACAATTTCCCGGGTTCATCTCTTTATTCCCGGCACTGATCGCATTTGCCTTATCCCGCCTCAATCCCCGCCTTAGCTTTGTGTCATTGAATGAAAAAAAAATTAACGAACCCCTAAAACAATATATTATGAACACTTTTTCTTCCATCATCCGGTTCGCAGCCACGGGAGCCATCATCGCTTCCTCATTCGCTGCAAAGGCATCCTCCATTGAACCGACAGCCAATTCCAAGGCACTGGTTTCCTTTGAAAATTATTTCGGGAATGCCACCCAGGTAAAATGGTTCACCATCGGCACCGACAAACTTGAGGCAAAATTCATGGTCAACAACGTATCGGAAACCGCCTTCTTCGACACCAGGGGGAATCTTCTGGAAGTCACCAGGCCCATACAGGTATCTGATCTTCCCATCCAGATTTCTCTGGAAATGACCCGGGAGTTTCCTTCCAGCGCAGTTCGGTATGCCACTGAATTTAGTTCTGGCAATTCCACGGTGTATGTCCTCATCCTGGAAAGTTCATCCGACTGGAAAACAGTAAGGGTCAACAACAACAAGGATTTCACCCTGATCAATGATTTGAAAAAGATTTTCATCCGGTAACCTGAACCGGGTTAAGGCTTCACGGGGCCGGCAACATTTCGATGCTGCCGGCCTTTTTTTTCTCCGATATCCGGCAGCTTTGGTTGGAATAAGGTAGTATATTTATTGGCCTTATTTTCCTTGCGATGCCTAAATGGATCCTTACCCTGATGCTTGCATTCCAATTCGGAACTTCCTTCGGCCAGGACAGCTCCAGGATTTACCTCTGGCCCGACGGAGCTCCTCTTTCCCTGGGGCGGGGCGCTGCCGACAGCCCCTGGCTGATGGTTTATACCCCTGCTCCGGCCCTTTCCCGGGGCGTTTCGGTCCTGATCTGCCCCGGCGGCGGTTATGTATACCTGGCGATGGACCATGAGGGAAGGTGGGTGGCCGGATGGCTGAATTCCCTGGGCATTACGGCCTTTGTGCTGAAATACCGGATCAATAACGGAGCAGGGACCGGGTACCATTACCCGGTACAGCTGCTGGACGTGCAGCGGGCGATGCGCCTGGTCCGGTCCGGCGCCGCCCGCTGGAACCTCGATACCACGAAAATGGGGATCATGGGTTTTTCAGCGGGAGGCCACCTGGCTTCCACCCTGGGCACCCACTACGATGCCGGGGATCCCGGGGCAACCGACGCCGTGGATCGGGCTTCCTGCCGCCCCGATTTCATGATCCTGATCTACCCGGTCATCACCTTCCGGCCTCCCTATGCCCATATGGGGAGCCGCAATTCCTTTCTGGGTCCGGATCAGCGACCGGGACTCGTAGACAGCTTTTCCAATGAGCTCATGGTGACCCCGGCCTCCCCTCCCGCCTTCCTGCTCCATGCCGATGACGACCCGGTGGTTCCGGTGGAAAACAGCGTGAATTTTTACCTTGCGCTGCATCATGCCGGGGTGCCCGCTTCCCTCCACGTGATCGACCACGGGGGTCACGGATTCGGGTACATGCCCGGAACTCCCCTGACGTTGGAATGGACTTCTATCCTGAAGGACTGGCTTAAGGACCGGAAACTGATCCCCTGAGGGAAAATCATCCTTTTTTCTCCATACAAACATCACAGGTTCCGCAATCGGTGAGGACCTTCTCGTTGAAATATTCCAGGAGCTGCCGGTTTCGGCAGATCCGGCGGGTGGCATAGTGCTCCATGGCCTGGAGCCTGGCCAAATCGGCTGCCTTGCGCCGGGAAATTCCTTCCAGGTCCAGGTCCAGGGTCTCTGCAGGTACGCGGTCCTGCAAAAAAAGGATCTGGGGATGGTCCGATCTGGGGAGGTAGCGCAGGATTCCGGCGCGGTCCAGGTCCTCCATCCGGCGGCCGATCTGCAGGGAGGATCCATAGAGCTTTCGGGCGATCAGCCCTTCCCGGACCGCGACCAGCTCATCCGTGATCCCGGGAAAATTCCTTAACAGGCATTGCGTGAGCGGCTCTGCATCGGGGTGATCCTTTTCAAAATCGCCCAGGGCTTCCCCACGGACCAGGAACATGGCCTGGGAGGGCTGGTACATTTTATCGGACAACTGGATCATCCCGTCCATTTCCAGGATGCGCAGCGCATGGCGCACATCCAGGGTATTGATTCCAAAGGTTCTGGCAAAGGGTTCCGGGTCAAAATCAAATCGCTGCATTTCCCCACTGCCTTCCGGCATCTGGAGGTAATTGGATAGGGCCTGATAAATTTTCCGGATCAGGGCCGGGGCGGGGTACTTCTGCTCCAGGCTCGTGCGGAGCCTTCGAAACTCCTCCGGTTCAAAAAGCAGGACCGCCCTGGAGGAAATTCCGTCCCGGCCCGCCCTTCCCGATTGCTGGTAATAGGATTCCAGGCTTTGGGGGGCATCCCGGTGGATCACCACCCTCACGTCAGGCTTATCGATCCCCATGCCGAAGGCGCTGGTGCAGGCCATAATCCGGGTTTCTCCCCGGATCCAACGCTCCTGCCTTTCGGTGCGGACCGCGGCAGGGAGTCCGGCATGGTAAAATTCCGCGGGGATCTGGTTCAGGGAAAGCCAGGAGGCAGTCCGTTCCGCATGAATTCGGGTCTTGCAGTACACCAGGCCCGGTCCCGGGGTTTTCTCCACCAGGTCCCGGATCATTTCCTGCTTATCCCGGCAGGCAATTGCCGAATAGGCGATGTTGGGGCGGGAAAAGCTTTGGCGGAAAACCCGGGGCTGCTTCAGGCCGAGCTTTTCACAGATGTCGGCGATCACCTCCCGGGTTGCGGTAGCCGTAAGGGCGAGCAGGGGCGTGCCTGGAAGGGATTCGCGGAGCTCAGCAATCTTCAGGTAGGCCGGGCGGAAATCATAGCCCCATTCGGAAATGCAATGCGCCTCATCCACGGCAACGAGGCTGATATCCATATGAACCAGGTAATCCCGGAACTTCCCGGATTGCAATCTTTCAGCAGACACATACAGGAACCTGGTTTTGCCGTCCACCGCCTGTCGCAGGATATCCTCCACCTCCCTCCAGGACAGGGCCGAATGGAGCCAGAGGGAGGCGATTCCCCGGGCTGCGAGCTGGTCGGTCTGGTCCTTCATCAGGGCAACCAGCGGCGTGATCACCAGGCAGATTCCCTCCCGGGCA
>DATKSX010000048.1:0-6648 GCA_035531415.1 Chitinophagaceae bacterium | reverse complement strand
CTGCTTGCAATCAACCTGGGCGCAATCGGCCTGCTTTTCCTGCTCTCCCGGGCCAGCCGGCTGCCGGATCCCGGGTTCCTGATTGGCCTGTTCATCGGCGTCAATTTCCTTTCCGGCGCTACCCTGATCGGGATCAACCTGGTGTTTTCAGCCCGGGGAAAACCGGGTTTTCTGAAGCCCCCGGAATTTGGCCGTTTGTTCCGGTACAGCGGCATCGTATTTTGGGCCAACATCATCCAGTTTTTTGCCTACCGGGCCGATATCTGGATCATCAATTTTTTCCTCGGAAAAAGCCAGCTGGGGATTTATGCCCTTTCGGCCAAACTCATTCAGCTGTTCTGGCTGGTTCCGGTAGCGATTTCCACGGTGGTGTTCTCTTACAGTGACCAGATGGAGGATCCCCATTGGCTGGAAGAGCTCCAGGTGCTGCTCCGGTTGCTGGGATGGGCATCCTTTCTGGGCGGTATCCTGCTTTGCGTTTTTGGAAGACCCCTGATCATGCTGGTGTTCGGAGCTTCCTTTGGCAGCGCAGTAATCCCCCTGATCATCATGCTTCCGGGATCCCTGATCTATATCTACAACATCATCCTGGCATCCTATTTTTCCGGTATGAACCGGGTGCAGATCAACCTGGCCGGATCGGTCCTCTGCGTGGTGATCATCGTTTCCCTGGACTTCGCGCTGATCCCCAAATGGGGGATTGACGGGGCCGCCCTGGCTTCCTCCCTGGGTTATGGTGCCAGCGGGATTTATGCGATGGCCAGGTTCCGCAGGCTGCACCCGGTCCGCTGGCAGGACCTGTTGTCCCTGCGCAGACCGGACCTGCGATACCTGAGGGGATTTTTTGAAAAAAGCCTGGAATCCCCATGAAAAAACTGCTCTGGCTGGCCAGCTGGTATCCCAGCAGGGTGGACCCCTTCCTGGGGGATTTCGTAGAAAGGCATGCCCGTGCCGCGGCCCTGCGCAACCAGGTGACGGTCATCCAGGTGATCCGTGACCCTGCCCTGAAAAGTCGCAGACCCGAATATGTTTACTCCGGAGCCGGGGCCCTGAAGGTATTCACCGGGTATTATCCCCGGCTTTTTGCTGAAGGTTCCATGCTGGAAAAAGCCTCCTCGCTCTGGTTCCGGTTCAGGGTCCGGTCCAGGCTGGTCCGTCGGTATCGCCGGGAAAACGGGGCTCCGGACCTGGTCCATGTACAGATTGTGTGGAATGCAGGAATTACCGCTCTTTGGTTGCGGTTGACCCGCGGATGGCGTTATATCCTCAGTGAGCATTGGAGCCTGCTGAGCCTTCCCGGCGCCCTGGAAAGGACCGGTTGGATCCGGAGGTTCCTGATCCGTTCCATTCTGTCCAGGGCGGACCTGGTCCTGGTGGCTTCCCTCCATCTGGGGGAACGGATGGAAAGGATCTGTCCCGGAATGCCCTACCGTTACCTGCCCAATGTTACCGATACCACGCTCTTCCATCTGAAGGAATCCGCCCGGGAAGGGTCCTCCAAAAGGTTTATTCATGTGTCCACCCTGGTGGAAATCAAAAACCCTTTAGGATTACTGCGGGCCTTTCTTTCGGTACAGGAAAAATTGCCGGAATGGCAGCTCTGGGTCGTGGGACCCGCCTCGCCCACGCTGGTGGAACTGGCCGGAACACAGAAGGGTTCCCGCATTTGCTTTACCGGGATGATCCCCTATGAGCAGGTCGCGGCCCTTGAAAGGGACTGCGACTGCCTGGTGATGTTCAGTTGGTCCGAGGGCCAGCCCTGCGCGGTTGCGGAAGCCCTTTGCTGCGGAATACCGGTGATTTCAACCGATGTCGGGGGCATCCCGGAAATGGTCGGAGAAAGGGTGGGAATCCTGGTTCCGGCGGGAGACGAAGAGGAACTGGGAAAAGCGATGGTCCGGATGGCGGCCAGCCTAGCTTCGTATGACAAGGCCGGGATCTCGGCCCGGGCTGTGGAGCAGTTCAGCTATGAAGCGGTTGCCTTGCGGTTGGATGAGATTTATCGGGAATATGCCCGCAAGACCTGAATCCAGGAACCGGATGGGGTCCCGGGAACTTTTCCTGTGGAGCATATCGGGGTCGAACCGATCACCTCTACCATGCCATGGTAGCGCTCTAGCCAAATGAGCTAATGCCCCTCAAATGATGCTGTTGAAAGACCGGAATGATCCGGGCCAAAGATAGGTTTTTCACCCCAATCCGAAACCGGGTCCATACCCTAACTTTAGGCCATGAAAAAGGTCTGGGACCAGGTCCTGCGCTATCTTTTCCTCAAAAAAAAGGACCCCAGCGCGCCCCGAACAACCTTTGTTAAGATGATGCACGGCATGAACCGGATCTCGATCCTGTTGTTTCTGATCTGCGTGTGCATCCTGCTGATCCGGATGATCCTGCGGCTCATCTCCCATCTCCATCGCGGGTGAATTCCACAATGGAGCGGGCCGCCCGGGCAGAGCCCCGGCCCTCTCCCAGTTTCATCCAGAGTTCCCTGAAATCCCCTTTCATCTTCTTGCGCAGCGGTTCATCCTGGAGCAGCCGTTCCAGCTCCCTTCTGAGGGTGGCGGCATTGAAGTCTTTCTGGATCAGTTCGGGAACCACCGGGCGGTCCATGATCAGGTTCACCAGGGAAATATATTTCACCCGGATGAGGCTTCTTGCAACCCGGTAGGTGAGGGGACTGGTTTTATAACAGACGATTTCGGGCACCCCGAACAGGGCGGTTTCCAGGGTGGCCGTGCCCGAAGTGACCAGGGCGGCACGGGCCTGCCTGAGCAGGTCATAGGTCCTGCCTTTCAGGATCCGGACTCCCTTCTTTCCCTGAACGAGCCCGGAGAGGAAATCGTCCTCCAGGTTGGGGGCCTGGGCGATGATGAAATCATACCCGGGGAAATGGTCTGCCATGGAGATCATGAGGGGAAGCTTGGCCCGGACCTCCTGTTTGCGGGAGCCCGGCAAAAGGGCTACCACCGGGCGTTCGGTGGGGAGTTTCCCCGCGGGGGAAGATAATTCCCCGCGGATCAGGTCCACCAGAGGATGCCCGACATATTCCACCGGGTAGCCCCGGTCCCCGTAAAACTGCTGCTCGAAGGGCAGGATCACCAGCATCCGGTTCACCGATTTGCGGATCTGCTTCACCCGGCTCTCCTTCCAGGCCCAGACCTGCGGGGATATATAATAGATGACTTTGAGCCCCCGGGCTTTCGCCCAACGGGCCATCCGGAGATTAAATCCGGGGTAATCGATGAGCACAAGGGAGTCCGGCCGGAAGGAAAGAATATCGGTTTTGCATTGGTTGAAATTTCTGAGGATGGCGGGAAGGTGGGTCAGCACATCACTCAGTCCCATGAAGGCGAGTTCCCGGTAATGCTTCACGATTTCGGCTCCGGCCTCTTGCATCAGGTCTCCCCCCCAGCCCCGGATCCGGGCGGCGGGATCCTGTTTCCTGATTTCCCGGACCAGATTGCTGCCGTGCAAATCCCCGGAAGCCTCCCCTGCGATGAGATAATATTTCACTAGAGAAATTTCAGCACAACGATGACACAACCATACAGGATTGTGGCTACCAATAACCCTTTAGCCGTAAGGTCCTTGCGGAACCGGATATACAGGAAGAACACCAGGGCATTCACGATCAGGCAAAGACTGAGAACGGGAGCCAACAGCAAACGGTTGCCGAAGATCTGGTCGGCGAATCCGGAAAAGGATACCCGGTGGGGAAGAAACTTCACCCCGTAAAAAATCAAAAATCCCAACCAGGGGCAAAGCAATCCCAGGATCAGGCCAAAGACGGTATGGTCCAGGGCGAAAAGTCTGCGCAGCTTAACCATCGTTGGGTTCGTTTAAGGCCCAGGATCGTTCTATCTCTCCCTTGAGCTCGTAATGGGTGAGGTCATATTTCACCGGGACCACCGAAACATAGTCATGAGCCAGCGCCCATACGTCCGTGTCTTCCCCATGATCCAGGTTCTTAAATTCCCCGGTAAGCCAGTAATAATTTTTTCCGGTGGGATCCTTCCGCTCATCGAATTTCTCCACCCACTTGGCGTTGGCCTGCCTGCAGATCCGGATCCCCCGGATCCGCCGGTCCTTGAGGGAGGGGATGTTTACGTTGAACAGGGCTCCCCTGGGGAGGGGATGGGCGAGGACCAGGCGGGTGACCCGCAGGGCAATTCCCCTGGCGGCGGTGAAATCGGCATCAAAACGGTAATCCATCAGGGAAAACCCGATGGACGGAATGCCTTCGATCGCGGCCTCCATGGCCGCGCTCATCGTGCCGGAATAGATTACATTGATGGAATGGTTCGCGCCGTGATTGATGCCACTCAGGCAAAGGTCCGGGGCCCTTCCCAGCACCTTATCCTTGGCCAGCTTCACACAGTCCACGGGCGTCCCGGAACATTGATAAGCCTCGATCTCCCCAAATATATGGACCTGATTCATCCTCAGGGGGACATCAATGGTAATGGCATGTCCCATTCCGGACTGGGGGCTTTCCGGGGCAACCACCACCACCCTGCCCAGGGGAGTCACCGCTTCAATAAGGGCCCGGATCCCTGGAGCGGTGATCCCGTCATCATTGGTGACCAGGATCGTCAGGGGATCTCCAGCCTGGACCGGTTTTGAATTCATCGGGTCAAAGGTAAGGGAGTTGCCCAATCCCCCTCAGAGGTCCCTGCGGGTCATCTGTCTGACGGTGATAAAGGCGAACAGTGCGGTATATCCCAGACCCAGGAAGAAATAGACATAGGGATTGGTCGGGTCGGGGGTGAGTCCCGGTATCCGGTGGAGCAGGGGATTGGGGATCAGATGGTTGGTTGACTCCAGGGGAAGGAATTTCCCATAGGGCCCGATATAATGGTCGATCAGCACTGCGGCCACCTTCTCGAGGATGAATGCATAGAGGAAGAAAAGTCCGATGGCCAGTCCCGCACGCCGGAACAACATCCCGAAAAGGAAGGCCACGGAGAGGTAGGTGAGGGCCTGGAGGAAACAAAACCAGATGATCCGGACATGCTCCCAAACATCGGGGCCGTAAAGGTGATTGGTGGTGACCAGTCCGAAGGTCAGGGCGGTAAGGACCAGGCAGATCGCGGTGATCAGGGAAAACACGAACAGCAGAACCCATTTGGCCTTGATGAACTGCATCCGGTTCCAGCCGTCGATGATGTTCTGGCGGTGGGTCCGGAATACGAATTCATTGGTGGTGAGGGTGATGACCAGCATGCCCAGCAGGATCAGGGCGAAACTCCCCAGGTATGCCGCGGTTTGCCAGACATCCGGAAATTGGAAATACTGATCTGCATCCAGGAATCTGCGGCCCTCCCGGGGCAGCTGGGTCATGAAATAATAAACCAGGTAGGTGATGCCTGGAAAGCAAAGAAAAAACAGACCCAATAGGACCCAGAAGGTCCTGTATTTTCTGATTTTCAACCATTCAATCCGGACTAAATGGAACATGGGGTATTTATTTTGCAGAGGTCAGTTCAATGAATTTGGTCTCCAGGCTTTTTTTGCGGATTCGGAGCAGGTTCAGGGTAATGCCCTGGGAAAAACAATGGCGGTTCAACTCTTCCGGGTTCGGTTTTCCGCCGATGGTGAGCTGCAGGGATCCCTGGTGTTCCCGAATCGTCTTCAGCCCCGGGAAACTGGCCAGGACTTCCCTGAGCCGGCCCAGGTCGGAAGCGGCAACTTCAAGGCTGTCCTCGCTGACCAGCACTTCATCCACGGGTCCGCTGAGCAGCAGGTTGCCTGTCTTCAGGATCGCCACATGGGTGCAGACCTTTTCCACCTCATCCAGCAGGTGGCTGGCCATTATGATGGTTTTGCCTTCCAGGGCGAGTAGCTGGATCAGCTCGCGGATTTCGGCAATACCCACCGGATCCAACCCGTTGGCCGGTTCATCCAGCACCAGGACCGAAGGATTTCCGAGGAGGGCGGCCGCGATGGCCAACCGCTGTTTCATCCCCAGGGAATACGTGTTGAACCGGGAATTTTTCCGGTTGGTCAACCCCACCTTTTCCAGGACCCGCGGAATGTCCGATGTACCTCTGCCCTTGATATTGGCCGCGATCACCAGGTTGTCCTCACCGGAGAGGTAGTGATAGAAATTAGGAGTCTCCAGCAGGGTGCCGATCTGTTTGCGGAGCATCGCGCTCGGAGGCTGTTCAAAAAGCATAAAAGTTCCGGAACTGGGGCGCAGGATGTCCATGATGATGCCCAGCATGGTTGTTTTCCCGCTTCCATTGGGGCCAAGCAGGCCGAAAACCGACCCGACAGGGACTGTGAAGGATACCTGGTTCAGCGCCTGGATGTTCCCATAATTCTTGGAAATGCCCTGAATGGTGACTACAGACTCCATGGGAAAAATTTAACGTAAAGAAACAGTTTTTAACGGATTGCGGACGTGATGCCCATTTAAAAATTAAAGGTTTCAGTGGGGATCATGATAAAGATTGGTGAAATCCCCCAGGATGGCTGGTTCCGGTCCGGGGAAGCGAAGGGCTTCCAGATGGAGGTCGGCGATATCCTGGGCGGTGACTTTGCGCAGGGCAGGGTTCATGGTCCCGCCTGGTTTTCCGGGCAGGGCAGCCGGGTCATATTGAAACTCCGGATCCACCCAGGTTCCCCGGGGATACATGATCCCGGGCT
>DATKSX010000047.1:0-9980 GCA_035531415.1 Chitinophagaceae bacterium | reverse complement strand
GATCAATTCCTGTGCACCCTGGACTCCCGGATCGAAACCGTGGGCAGCTCGGTACAGCTGGCCATCCGCAGGGAAAGTTTCAGCCTGGGGCTGGTGAGGATCAACGAGATCAATTTTTTGCACACCCTGCGCAACAAGCTCCTGTGGGGAATTGACAAAAGGAACTAAGCCCTGGCATACCAAAAGCCCCACCGGGACGTTTAAACTGATCTATATGCGCCTGGTATACTATCTTTTATGCTCCTTTCTTCTGATCTTCTGCCAACCGGGCCAGGCCCAGCAGGAAGACATATCCACCTATTACACCGGGGAACTGGGGGTCAGCGGGGGAAGCGCAGAGTATTTCGGGGATTTGAACACCTCGAGCTCCTTCAAGGGCCTGATGCCGGCAGTCGGAGTCTTTTACCGGTATTTCTTCAATCAATATGTGGGCCTGCGGTTGGGGGTGCATTTTGCGCAGGTGGGCTATTCCGATGCCCTGAACACCAACCCCTACGAACAAAGGAGAAATCTGAGCTTTAATTCCAATATCCTGGAAATCGCCATGCAGGGAGACTTTAATTTCTTCCGGTTCGAACCCGGTACCAAATACCGGTTCACCCCCTTCATCACTTTCGGAGTTGGCGCTTTCACCTTCAACCCCTACGCCTATTACCAGGGGAATAAGTATTACCTGCAACCCCTAAATACCGAAGGAGAGGGCTCGACCCTCTATCCCAACCGAAAACCATATTCCCTGGTGGCTCTCTGCTTCCCCATCGGCGCCGGTTTCAAATACAACATCAACAAACAGTTCAATGTCTCCTTGGAAGCTTCCAACAGGCTGACCACCACCGATTACCTGGACGATGTCAGCAAGACTTATGTGGAACCCGTCGCGCTTCCCGGAGGCCAGGGAACGCATACCAACATCTCCTATATCCTCCAGGACCGTTCCGGCGCCACCGGAGCTCCCATCGGGGTTCCCGGAAGGCAGCGGGGGAACAGTCAGAACAAAGATCAGTACATCATCATCGAGATCAGCCTTTCCTATTTATTTACGCAATACCGTTGTCCGAAATTCTAAACGGGACTTGCGGACAGCGAAAAAAAATCCATCCGGTTAAAGTTGTGTTAAAACAAAACCCGTCCTCCGGCGCAGGGGGACATTACGGTATTTTTGTATCTTTGCACGCCTAAAAACCCTTCATATCCCGTTTAGAATCACAGGGCTGTATTTTTAATGAACCTCAAGGAACAAATAGACCTGAACCGCCTTCCAAGGCATATTGCCGTCATTATGGACGGGAATGGGCGGTGGGCAAAAGAACAGCAAAAGAACAGGCTGTTCGGGCACCAGGAGGGCGTGCAGAGTGTCCGTGAAACCGTGGAAGGATGCGCCGAACTTGGCATCGGCTGGTTAACCCTTTATGCTTTTTCCACCGAGAACTGGGATCGCCCCGCCGATGAAGTGAACGGGATCATGGAGCTGCTCGTGTCCACGATCCGCAAGGAAGTGGGCACCCTTAGCAAGAACAATATCAGGCTTCATGTGATCGGGGAGGCGGAAAAGCTTCCTCCGACCTGCAGAAAGGAACTTGCAGAAGCCATTGAACTGACCAGCAGCCTGACCGGCCTGAATCTCATTCTTGCACTGAGCTACAGTTCCCGGCAGGAGATCATCCATGCAGCCCGGAGCATCGCCCGGGAGGTTAGCCTGGGTCTGATCGGACCGGAAGATATCGATCCCGCTGTTTTCAATCATCATCTCTATACGGCCAGTTTTCCCGACCCGGAGCTGATGATCCGCACGAGTGGCGAATTTCGCATCAGTAATTTCCTGCTCTATCAACTGGCATACGCGGAGCTTTATTTTACCAATACCCACTGGCCTGATTTCCGGAAGGAACACCTCTATGAGGCGCTAGTGAACTACCAGTCCAGAGAACGCCGATTTGGTAAAACCAGTGAACAAATAAAGCAGGATGAAGCAATGGTATCGTAAATGCCTGTTGCTTGCAGCGGGAGTGGCGGGTTTAAACCTGGTTTCCCACGCACAGCAGCCGGATACCCTCAAACCGGCCCCGTTGCCGACTGTCCAGCTCAGCCCGGCGGCCCCGTCCCCTCTGGATACCGCTTCCCCCCAGGTTTCTGAAGGCGATACCACCCAGCCTGCTGCCGTTTCCAGCCAATTGCCTTATTCCTACGCCAACCCGAAGCAATTCACCATCGGCGGGTTGACCGTGGAGGGAGCTGCCCACCTGGACGCAGATTTGCTGGGTTCCATTTCCGGGCTTTCAGTAGGCGATCGGGTCACCCTTCCCGGGGATGACATATCCCGGGCAATCAACAAACTCTGGGACCAGAAACTTTTTTCCGACATCGTAGTTGAAATCAGCCAGATCACCGGGGATAGCGTTTTTCTGGTGATCCAGCTCACTGAGAAGCCCAAGCTCCGCAAATTCGTATTTCAGGGCGCGGGTAAGGGGGAAACCGACGACCTCAAAACCAAGACCGGACTGAACGACGACAGGGTGGTTACGGAGGATACCAAGCTTTCCGCGATCGAAGCCATCCGCAAATATTATCAGGAAAAAGGTTTCCAGGATGTCCGGGTCCAGATCACCGAGACCCCGGACACTCTGGGCGGTCCCCAATACCAGAATTATGAGGACCTGGTATTCCACATTTACAAGGGGAAGAGGGTGAAGATCAACGACATCGATTTTGCAGGCAACCAAAATGTCCCGGCTGCGGCCCTCAGGCGCCAGATGAAGGATACCAAGCAGCTGACCCGGCTTACCCTCCACCCGGATGACGATACCAACATATACCGTCCCGGTCCCCGGATCAACTGGAAGCAATACCTGAAGGACCGGGATTTCCTTTCAGTGAGCCGCACCCTCCATGCGGTCAGCCCCTATTTCCGGTTCAACCTGTTCAATTCGGCCAAATTCAATTCCTCCAAGTACCAGGATGACAAGGCCAATATCATTACCTATTACAACAAGCTCGGCTACCGAGACGCGGTTATCGCCAGAGACACCAATTATATCACCCCCCAGGGCAATCTCAATATCGCGATCCAGGTCAGCGAAGGCCAGAAATATTATTTCGGGGATATCACCTGGAAAGGCAACACGGTTTATCCGGATTCTGATCTCAACATGATCCTCCACATCAAAAAGGGTGATGTCTATAACCTGGATCTGTTCCAAAAGAGGCTGGGCACTGTTCCGGGGGAAGGAGAGAACGATGTGAGCGACCTCTACCTGAACAACGGATACCTTTTCTCCCAGGTACATCCCATCGAGACCAGCGTGGTGGGAGACACGATCAATTACCAGATTCTGATCATCGAAGGGGCCAAGGCCACCATCAAGAATGTACCGATTTCAGGAAATGACAAGACCAACGAGCATGTGATCCGCAGGGAATTGAGGACCGTGCCCGGAGGGCTGTTCAGCAAAGAGGAGATCGTCCGCTCCGTGCGGGAAATCGCCCAGCTCGGATTTTTTGACCCGGAACACGTGGATCCGGTCCCCATCCCCAATCCCAGTGACGGGACCGTAGACATCAAATGGAATGTGGTGGAAAAGCCGGCCGATCAGCTGGAACTATCCGCGGGATGGGGGGGATATATCGGGCTGACCGGCACCCTGGGGCTTACCTTCAATAATTTCTCCCTGCGCAATATCTTCAATAAGCACGCCTGGGCCCCGCTCCCCTCCGGGGACGGCCAGAAGCTTTCCGTGCGCTTCCAGTCCAATGGAAAATCCTACAGCTCTTATAACTTCTCCTTCACGGAGCCATGGCTCGGGGGAAAGAAAAGAGATCCGTTCTCAATCAGCTTTTTTGATTCCAAATTCTCCAACGCATCCGGGTATAACGGGTACACCTACCTGTTCAACGACAGCTCCTACCTAAGGACCCTGGGCGCTTCCGTTTCCATCGGAAAGACCCTGAAATGGCCTGATGATTATTTCACCCTTGTTTATGAGCTCGACTATGAGCTGTACCACCTGAAAAACTACCTGTTCTTCCCGGGGTCAACCCTGAACAACGGGGACATCAATGACCTCAGCCTGAAGATCACCCTGGCCCGGTCTTCGGTGAGCGCGCCGATATATCCCACTTATGGCTCCACCGTAGTATTCTCGGGACAGTTTACTCCTCCCTATTCGGCTTTCGAATCTCCACAGGTGTACCGGAATAAAACCCAATCCCAGCGGTTCAACTTCATCGAGTACCAGAAATACCGCCTGGATGCCATCTGGTACACCGCCCTGGGCCCCCCGCATGGATCCGACCACAAGCAGTTTGTGCTCAAGGTTGGGGCAAAGTTTGGTCTCCTGACCAAGTATGACGGCCTGACCCAGCTTTCCCCCTTCGACCGGTTCGAGCTTGGAGGGGACGGGATCAGCAATTACGCGATCTACGGCAAAGAGATTATCTCCCAGCGGGGATATGAAGTCTATTATAACACCAATCCAAAAAACAACTCCACCAATCCCCCGCCAACCTACCAGGGATTCACCATGTTCAACAAGTTCACCGTGGAAATCCGGTACCCGATTGCCCTCAATCCCAATTCCACCATTTTTGGGCTGGCGTTCATTGAGGCCGGAAACGGCTATAACGGGATTCAGCAATACAACCCCTTCCTGCTGCGCAGATCAGTGGGAATCGGCATGCGGTTCTACCTGCCGATGTTCGGCCTGCTGGGATTCGATTACGGTGTGGGCCTGGACCGCCTGACCCCCGGTGCCGGCCTGAAGGACGCAACCAAATTCAGCTTCATGCTGGGATATGAACCAGAATAAGCGGGATATCAGCCCATTTTAACAATACATTTAGGAAAATTTCCTCAACTTTACAGCCGTGAAAAAATGGATCCTGGTTGCGGGGATGGTCTTTGGAATCGTTTTTTTGGCCAGTGCCCAGCGGTATTGCGTCATCGATTCCAGGTATATCCTGGATCATATGCCGGATTACCATATCGCCCAGAAACACCTGGATTCCATTTCAAAGCAATGGCAGCAGGAAATCGACGCGAAGAACCTGGAAATCGAAAAGATGAACCAATCCTACCAGGCAGAAGAAGTGGTGCTCACCCCGGAGTTAAAAACGAAAAGACTGGACCAGATTGATGCCATGGAAAAATCCGTCCGCCAGCTGGAACAGCAACGGTTCGGATATCAGGGTGACTTGTTCAAGGTCCGGGAATCCCTGGTGAAACCGATCCAGGATAAGGTATACAACGCAGTTCAGCAGCTTGCTGCCCAGCGGCTTTACGATTTCGTTCTGGACAAGGCCGGAGGGATCAGCGTTTTTTACGCAGACCCAAAACTGGACCGCAGTGATGATGTATTAAAAATACTTGGTATTGAAAAATAACTTATTTTCACCCCTTAATAAAATCTCCAATTCATTTTAATCCGTATTAACAAACCAAAATTGCACCAATGAAAAAAATCGCAATTATTATTGTGATGGCCATGGCTGCCCTAAACTCCTCGAATGTTTCGGGACAGGCTAAAATCGGATTCATCAGCATGTCCGAACTGATCCAGGCCATGCCTGAATCGAAGGCTGCTGATACGGCACTGCAGCAATTTGGCAAAGACCTGCAGGACCAGATCAATATCATGCAGCAGAGCGTTCAGACCAAGGCCGCTGATTTTCAAAAGAATTCTGCCACCTGGACCGATGCCATGAAGCAAGTGAAAACCAGGGACTTACAGAGCGCCCAGCAGAACCTGACGGATTTCCAGCAGGCGGCCAACCAGAAATTCTCGGACAAAAGAGACTCACTGCTCAAACCCATCGTGGACAAGGCCAAACTAGCCGTGGCTGCTGTAGCCAAGGACAAAGGCTATTCCTACGTGATCGATAATTCCGGGGATATCCTGCTGGCCAAACCCGACGGGGACGACCTGCTTACCTCCGTCAAGCTGAAGCTCGGCCTGAAATAAAACCTTTTCCTTCCAATGATCCTGAAAGGTCAGAAGATTCCGTTCTTTTGACCTTTTTCCCATTGAACCCTCATGGAATCCCCTCACCCGATCGGCGTATTTGATTCCGGCTTCGGGGGCCTCACGGTGATGCGGGCATTCGAGAACCTCCTTCCCCTGTACGATTACCTTTATCTCGGAGACAATGCCCGCGCCCCTTATGGCAGTCATAGCTTCGAAACAGTTTATGCCAATACCCTGCAATGCGTGGAATATCTCCTGGGACGGGGTTGCAGGCTGATCATTCTGGCCTGCAACACGGCCTCCGCCAAAGCCCTCAGGACCATACAGCAAAAGGACCTGCCCCGGATTGATCCCGCGGTCCGGGTCCTCGGCGTGATCCGGCCCACTGCGGAAACGGCGGGAAATTATTCCCGGACCGGTAACCTCGGAATCTTTGCCACTTCAGGGACCGTTGCGTCCGGCTCCTACCCCCTTGAAATCGCCAAATTCTTCCCGGAAATGACGGTGGTCCAGGAAGCCTGTCCCATCTGGGTACCCTTGGTGGAGACCGGTGAATACCAGGATCCGGCAGCCGATCCCTTCATCCAAAAGCACGTGGACCGGCTGTTTGCCCGGGCCCCGAAGACCGATGTGGTGATCCTGGGCTGCACCCATTACCCCCTGCTGTTACCCAAGATCATCCGGATGATCCCCGCCGGGGTTACCGTGCTTTCTCAGGACCGGATCGTTGCGGACAGCCTCCGCAGTTACCTGGTTCGCCATCCCGAACTGGAATCCCGATGCACGAAAGAAGGAAAAAGGGAGTTCCTCACCACGGATTCTCCGGAAACCTTCTCCGGCCATGCCACGGATTTTTTCGGAAGAGTGGTTTTGGCCGGCCATTTGGACCTTTCCTGATCCCTGAATTATGGGTCCGTCCTTCCCTTTTCCCGTTTTTTCCCCTACCTTTGCCTCCTGATTTTAAAAACAGGAGGCTCAAAACTCCTTGATTATTAACCGTTCGAGTCATGAAAAGGACCTTTCAGCCCCATAACAGAAGGAAGAAATCCGTGCATGGATTCCGCAAAAGAATGCAGACCGCCAACGGTAGGAAGGTGCTCGCCAGCCGGAGGGCAAAAGGGCGCAAAAAGCTCACGGTTTCCGATGAGCAAAAACTGAAGTGACCCCCAAAACCAGTTTCCCATCACCGCCGCCACACATAGTTTTGGAAAGGCAGAGAAATTAAAGAGCAGAAAACAGATTGAAATGCTTTTCAGGGAAGGACAGGGCTTTTCCGTGCCTCCCTATCGGGTCCTGTTCCAGGTCCGGCCCGGTGAGGATTCCCCGCCGGTTCAGGCCGCCTTCAGCGTCCCGGTCGCCGGATTCAGACTTGCTGTGGAACGCAACCGGATCAAAAGGTTGACGCGGGAGGCCTGGAGGCTGCAAAAACAGGCACTTTACGCGGAACTGGAGGCCCGGGAACTCCGGCTTTTGGTCTTTTTGGTTTATACCGGTAAAAAAATACCGGCATTCCAGACGGTACGGGACAAAATTTCGGTAGTTTTAAACCGTTTAATCAGTGAATTACCCTCTGCCGGCCCAGGCAGGAATGCGATCCGTTAGGCATCCCAAATGCCAGGCCTATGAGAAAGATTTCCCTTTGGTTGGGACTTCCCCTAATCCTGTTGATCCGGATTTACCAGCGGATCATCTCACCCTGGAAGGGTAATACCTGCCGATATATCCCCACCTGTTCGGCCTATGGGCTTGAAGCCCTGAAAAAATATGGACTGTTCAAGGGGGGATTCCTGATGATGAAAAGAATCCTGTCCTGCCATCCCTGGGGTGGCCATGGATATGATCCGGTCCCCTGAACCATTAATACCAATGAGGATGAAAAAGATATGGAGGCATAATGGCCCAAAGGTTCTCGGTGCCCTGATCCTGGCTGCGGCCAGTTTTGCCATGGGCTACCGGGTGAACGACAAGTACTTCGACATCGCCAAGAATCTCGACATTTTTGCCGCCGTTTTCCGCAATCTCAACACCTATTATGTGGATAGTATCGAACCCGAAAAACTCATGGCTACAGGGATCGATGCCATGGTGGGCTCCCTGGACCCTTATACAACCTATTACCCGGAGAATGACCTCGATGAACTGGATTTCCAGACCACGGGAAAATACGGTGGCGTAGGGCTTTCGGTCCGGGAGATCCACGATTCCACGGTGGTATCCGACGTATACAAGGGGAGTCCGGTTGACCTCGCCGGGATCCGGGCAGGAGATATCATCCTTTCCATCAGTGGCCATAACGCCACCGGTCTTCCTGATGAAGAGATCAGCAAGCTGCTCAAGGGAGAGCCGGGCACCAGCCTCCAGATCATGTTAAAAAATCCGGTCACCGGAAAAGAAGCGACCAAATCCATCACCCGGCAGGAAATCGATATCCATAGCGTGGCCTATGCCGGCATGGCAGGCGATGGCATCGGGTTCATCAAGCTCACCCAGTTCACTCAATACAGTGCAAACGAAGTGTCCTCCGCCCTGGATAGCCTCATGCATGCCAACCCGGCAATGAAGGGGGTTATCATAGACCTGCGCAGCAACCCGGGCGGGCTCCTGGATGAGGCGGTGAAATTATCCAGCCTCTTCATCGGGGGAAGCCAGGTGGTGGTGAGCACCAAGGGAAAGGCTTCCGGGTGGAACCGGGACTACACTTCCGGCGTCGTCGCCAAATATCCTCATTTGCCCCTGGTGGTGCTCACCAACCGGCTGTCCGCGTCTGCATCGGAGATTTATGCCGGAGCCATGCAGGATCTGGACCGGGGGGTGATCCTGGGTCAGCGATCCTTTGGAAAGGGATTGGTCCAGACCACCCGGGACCTGCCCTATAACACCAAGCTGAAGGTAACCGTAGCCAAATATTATACGCCCAGCGGAAGGTGCATCCAGGCCATCGATTACGCCCACCGCAACGAGGACGGGAGCGTGGATTACATCCCGGATTCCCTGAGGAAATCCTTCAGAACCAGGGATGGCAGGACGGTAAAAGACGGCGGGGGGATTGAACCTGATGTATATCTGGCCCCTGATTACCTGAGCAATATCTCAGTGACCCTGCTTTCCAGGGACTATATCTTCCGGTACGCCACCTGGTACTATTACTCCCATCCGGATTTGAATCCTTCCACCAAAACCTTCAGCATCTCTGACTCAGATTATAACGGATTTATCCGTTTCATTTCCGGGAAGGTTTATGAATATCACACCCGGACCCAGAATGATCTGGATGACCTGGAAAAGGCGGCCAGGAAGGAAAATTATCTCGACGATGTGAAGCCCCAGCTGGAGGCCCTCAAACAACAGCTCGCCCTTGAAAAGGGGAAGGACCTGATCCGCTACAAGGGAGAGATTGAAAACCTCCTGAACCAGGAGATCATCGGCAGATATTACCTGACCCCTGGAAGGATCGCCAGGAGTCTCTCCTTTGATCCGGAGGTGATCCGGGCCAGGTCGATTTTAAGGGATAGCTCCGAGTACCAGGGGATCATTTCCGGGAGGATCACCGAACTCGCTCCGGTGGAGGATCCGGCAGACTGATCTCCAGGTCCACCCACCCCCAAGGGGACTATTTTCCCCCGAACCCATATTGGAGTCCCAGGGCTAATACAGAGGTTTTTATGGTTCCTCCTTCAACGGGGTATTTGTTGGAAGCAGATAGCCCAAGGATAACACGCAAATCCAGGGAAACCCCATGGCCGGGCCCGCTCCCCATCTCGTAACCAACCCCGAGAACCCAACCTGGAATTACCGCATGATAATTTCCCCTGATATTATCCGTAGTGCCATTAAAAGTTTCCCGGGAGGAAAGCAAATAACTGAATTGTATTCCGGTTTCAATATACTCCCCTGTTATTGGCTTATAACGGATCAGGACCGGAAGATCCAGATTGCCGGTAGTGATATGCCCGGATCCAAGCCCGGCAGGGAGCGCCTCCTTCGTACCTTCTTCAGAATAATATAAATCCATCTGAACAGCAA
>DATKSX010000046.1:0-3594 GCA_035531415.1 Chitinophagaceae bacterium | reverse complement strand
TGGATCCCATAGCAAACCATGGTGGCGAGAGCCGCCCCATAATATCCCATAACGGGGATCCAGAGGTAATTGAGCAGGAAGGCAGTTGCTGCCGTCACCAGGGTGATCACTGCGCCTGCCCAGGTCTGATGGGTCAGCTTGAACCAGACCGTCAGATTGTAATAGATTCCCAGGAACATATTGGCCACCAGCAGGGTCGGAACGATCTTCAGGCCCTGCCAGTAAACTGGCCTGGGCATGAAATATTTCCAGACACTTAGGAACAGCGATACGGAAAGGAACATGACACAGATGATCATCACGAAATACTTCATCACCCGGGCATAGATCACCTGGGGGTTTTCACCCACCGCGTGGCGGAAGAAAAAGGGTTCCGCCCCGAGCCGGAATGCCTGGATGAACAAGGTGATCAGAATGGACAGCTTGTAATTGGCGCTGTAAATGCCGATGAAGGTGGCCTTCAGTGTAAGGCCGAGGGATGCGGGAAGAAAGCTGGGAAGAAAATAAACCCGGTCCAGGGTCTCGTTCACCATGCCGGCAAGTCCCACGATGATCAGGGGAAGGGAGTAGCGCATGATCTTCCTCCAGAGGGAGGGTTGGAAGACCAGGTCGATTTCCAGGAACTGGGGCAGTAGCAAAAGCACGGTGACCGCGCTGGAAATCACGTTGGAAAAGAATACGTAGCCAACTCCCAGGTGGGGATTATAGATCGCCAGGATGCCCGTGTGTCCCTGAGCCACCAGTCGGGGGCAGATCACCAGGAAGAACAGGTTCGCCCCCACATTGACCGCCACATTGATCACTTTGAGCAGGGCGTAGCGGATGGGCCGGTTGTCCAGCCGCAGGCGGGCGAAGGGAATGGTGGAAAGGGTGTCGAAAACCAGGATGTACACGCACCAGTTCAGGTATTCGGGGTGGCTTCCCATTCCGGCGATCGCCCCGACCACGCTGTGGCTCACGGCCCCTTTCAGGGTGAGCAGGAGAATGCTCAGGATCAGGGTCGATCCCAGGATCGAAATGAAACTGGTCCCGAGCACTTTGCGGCGGTCCTCGATATGGGAGAAACGGAAAAATGCCGTTTCAAGTCCATAGGTGAAAACCACGTTGGCAAAAGGTAGGGCCGCGTAAATCACCCGGACCTGGGCGTAGACATCCGGAAGGAAAATGGCTACGTAAAGAGGGGTGAGCAGATAATTGAGCAGGCGGCTGACAATATTGCTTGCGCCGTAATAAATCGTTTCCCCCGCCAGTTTTTTAATTTCCGTCAACCCCTGAAAATTTCCGCAAAGTACGTATTATCGACGGCACCCCGGTTGCACGGCTGAGAGCCGGTGATCCGGGTTATTTCCCGGAACTGGTCCGCAGGGATTGCCTGAAAGACGGTTTTGGGTCAGGAAATCGGAGGAATCCGGGCCTGGATTATTGTTACCAGGTCACGAAGTGGAATGCCGAAAAAAGGCCCAATGGCCGGTTTTTTGGGGGCTCCGTGACCGTCCCTGACAATTTGTTTACAATTGATTTTCCTTCTTAAAGAATTGGGTATAAGTACTGAATAAGTTTCCGTGCGGGCTTTATGGAACCCTTTGAATATTACCGGACCTTTGTCGAGGTGCCCATGGTCCGGATCATAGAAAGGAATTAGCATTAATTGGCCCAAATTGCTACTTTTGACTC
Source organism: Chitinophagaceae bacterium (assembly GCA_035531415.1). Lineage (GTDB taxonomy): Bacteria > Bacteroidota > Bacteroidia > Chitinophagales > Chitinophagaceae > JANWKA01. The sequence continues at coordinate 1,920 of DATKSX010000046.1, read as the reverse complement.
CCCTGTAAGGGGAACCAAGTCCTATGGAGTTCCCAAACCCCAAACCCCAAATTTATCATGTTACCTAGAAAAAGACCCATACAGGACTCCAAAGACCATGGACCATCGGATGACCAAGGCCGAGCCAAGAACAGGAACATTCCTACCCGAGAGGAAAACTTCAACAAATCGCAGCGGCCGGTAAGCAAAACGGCCATGGAGAACCGGATTTTCCTGCTCATGAACATGATCGGGGCCACTCCCCTTTCCTGAATTCCGAGGGGCCCTTCATTCAAAATTCTTTCGCCGGTTCTGTTTTTTTTCAGATTGTATTTTCTTCAGCTGAAGCCTTTTTTCCAGGGAGGCTTTGGACGGTTTACTCCGGATTCTTTTCGGTTTTACCGTTAAGGCCCGGGCGATCAGTTCGTGGATCCTGAGGATGGCCAAAACCTTGTTGGAAACCTGAGTCCTTGCGGTCTGAGACCGGACCGAGAGCAACCCCTCCGCGCTGATCCTGGAGTTAAGTGCCCGGGAAAGCCGCTCCTTCTGTTCCGGGGTAAGGATCCGGGAGGAAGCAATATCGAAGCGGGCCGTCACGGCGGTTTCCACCTTGTTGACATTCTGTCCCCCTTTTCCCCCGCTCCGGGAGGTGAGAAAGGTCAGCTCACTGGAAATATCTATTTTGTCCCCCGCCATATCAGTTTAGGTAAGGCAACCGGATCCAGGATCGCGGTGCCGGGGCAAAACTATTCAAAATGCGGGCAGTAATCCAACGGGTCTCGGAGGCTTCAGTGGATATCGCAGGCCTTACCGTTTCCCGGATCCCCGCCGGCCTGCTGGTCCTGCTTGGGATCGAACAGGGGGATGGCCCGGATGACGCCCGGACCCTTTGTCAAAAGATCCTGAACCTCAGGATCTTTTCAGATGATGACGGGGTGATGAACCGGTCGGTTCTGGAAGAGGGCAAATCCATCCTCCTGGTGAGCCAGTTCACCCTGCTGGCCTCCACCAGGAAAGGAAACCGGCCTTCCTATATCCGCTCGGCAGGAAAGGAGGAGGCGATTGCCCTCTACCGCCTGGTAGGGGAACTCCTGGAACAAGGCCTGGGCAGACCGGTGCCCCAGGGGATCTTCGGGGAAAACATGCAGGTGACCCTGGTGAACGACGGACCCGTTACGATCCTGTTGGATACCCGTAACCCCATTTAGCAAAAATCAGGATTCCCGTACCAGACCGTAATACAAAAGCGTCCGGTAGGAGATCCGCACTCCGGCGGGCCCCGCGAAGCGGTCGAAAAGCCGGTGGACCTCCGCGGAAAGAACCGGGAAGGAAGGGTCGGCCCGGGTGGGCATATAGGAGGAGGAAAAAAGGCGGCCCATCAATTGATCCAGCCCCAGATCCTGGGCATTTTCAAATTCGGCGGTCCCCATCCGGAAGGGGGAAAAGAACTTTTCCAGGTCTGTGGCCCGGATATTCTTGTGATTCACCCGCTGGTAATCCGTTGCATAACGCTGGAGCAACTCATTATAAGCGGAATGAAATGGACCGTCCTCCCGGCGTTCGTTCCAAATCAGCACGGCCTGGGCCCCGGGACTGGCGATCCTTTTGAACTCTGCCTTGGCCCGCACCGGGTCGAACCAGTGGAAGGCCTGGCCGGAAAGGATGAGGTCAACGGAAGAAGCCTCCAACCCCGTCTGCTCTGCAGTTCCGGGAATGGAAATGAAATTTTCAAAATCCTTCAGGTACCGGGACGCGGCTTCCCGCATTGGTCCGTTGGGCTCAACTCCGTAAACCCGGTTGCCCTGTTCCAGAACCAGACGGGTCAGGATTCCGGTGCCGGATCCGATATCGGCTACCCCCTGGGCAGGATTCAGGCCCGTGGCCTGTTGCAGGAAAGGAATGATCGCAGGCGGATACCCGGGCCTGTAGCGTACATAATCA
>DATKSX010000045.1:0-3863 GCA_035531415.1 Chitinophagaceae bacterium | reverse complement strand
ATCGGAAAACTGGAACTGGAAGCGATCCATACTCCCGGACATACCATTGAATCCACCTGTTACCTGCTGCGGGACGAGAACCAGATTCCCAGGTGCCTGTTCACAGGAGATACCCTGTTTGTGGGGGATGTGGGAAGACCTGACTTGTTCAGCGGTTCCATGAGCAGTACCGAGATGGCATCCATGCTTTATGATTCCCTGGAGAAGATCAAAAAGCTTCCAGATGAGGTGATCATTTATCCCGCCCATGGGGCGGGATCATCCTGCGGGAAAAATATTGGTTCCGAGACCTCCAGCACCATCGGAGCGCAGAAACGGACCAACTATGCCTTGTTAGCCCAATCCCGGGATCATTTTATCCGGCAGGTCATTGAAGGCCTGAGCGCACCTCCCGAGTATTTTCCGTTGAACGCCAGCATCAATAAGGGGGGTTACACGGGTCTGGATGAGGTGATGGGAAGAAGCCTCAGGCCGCTTTCCGTCACTGATTTCTCCGCCCTGGTCCGGGAGGGGGCGTTTATACTGGATACCCGGAAGGCGGAGGATTTTGCCGAAGGGTTCATTCCGAAATCCCTGCAGATCGGCCTGAATGGCCGGTTCGCGGAATGGGCGGCCATCCTGGTTCCTTTCGACAGGCCGCTGGTCCTGGTGGTGGAACCCGGTATGGAAGCGGAGGTGGTTACCAGGCTTGCCCGGGTAGGCTTTGACCAGGTATCAGGGTACCTGGAAGGGGGTATCGGGGCCTGGAAAGCTGCCGGCCAGAAGACCGATATGGTAGTCACCGTGGATGGAGAGGAACTGGCCCTGGACCTGCCCTTCGATCCCGGATTGCTGGTCCTTGACGTCCGCAGGCAGGTGGAATATGCAGAGGGTCATGTCCGCGGGGCCATGAACCTGGACCTGAATGAAATGACCCGGCAGGGGCCGGACCTCAAATCCCTGGCCCACCGCAATATTTATGTCCATTGCGAATCCGGATACCGGAGCATGATCGCCTGCTCCATCCTCAAGAAGGCGGGTCTCCAGAACCTCAGGAACGTAAACGGGGGGTTTAGCCAGCTGAAGCTACTTACCACCATCCCCAAAGTCACGGTATCTTCTGTGCTCAATTGAACTTCACCCGCAGCTTTTATACCTGCTGCAGGTAACCAGGTGGTCGTTCACCATTCCGGCCGCCTGCATGAAGGCATAACAAATCGTGGATCCCACAAAACGAAACCCCTCCTTGCGCAGGGCCTCACTCATCCGGTCCGACTCCGGAGAAGTGGCAACAATATCCGCCATGGACCGGTGCCTGTTGCGGAGGGTTTTGTATTCCGTGAATTGCCAGATGAACCGGTCAAAACTTCCGTAGGTTTTCTGAATCTTCAAAAACTGCTTTGCGTTTTCCAACGTTGCCTGGATCTTGAGCCGGTTGCGGATAATGCCCGCATCCTGCATCAGGGTCTCGATCCTTGCCGGCCGGTAACGGGCGATCCGTGCGGGATCGAACCCGTCGAAGGCTTTCCGGAAATTTTCCCGCTTATGAAGAATGGTCTTCCAGCTCAGGCCGGCCTGGAACGCATCCAGGACCAGGAACTCGAAAAGTTTGTGATCCTCATGGAGGGGGATACCCCATTCCTGGTCGTGATAGGCAACCATCAGGGGATCCCCGGAAGGCCATAGGCAGTCTTTTTTTCCGACAGAAGGCATGGAAGGTGCAGATATTTTGGATGGTGATCCAATCTACTGAGAAAAACGGAAATGCCCACCTGGCACTTTTCCCCGATCAGAAATTAAAATTGACCTGCAGGGTCCCGACCACCGCATCGGGGTAGCGACCGGCGGGGTGTCTGATGTACTGAAGATCGGGTTGGAGGTTGATGGTCTTCGTGATTTGGAACTTGTAAAAACCCTCCGTGGCCATTTCGAAGGAATCATGCTGAGCCGGGGCAGGACTCAGCAGGGCATGCTGGATGCTCAGGCCGATGGCGTCTGATGGCCGGCCCGGGACAAAGCCAGTCCATTCCAGGCCTCCTCCCAGGTGCTGGAAAACCGGCACCACGCCTGCTTCCCCCTGGCCCCATTCCAGAAAACACCGAAGGCCCCTTTTTTCATCCGGGTCGGTCCCCGGTTTCCAGAGGGTTTGGTTGAAGACCACGTAGAAGCCGCCTGTGCCATGCCTGAGGGTGCTGTCCTGGGTGAGGAACTCCCCGGTATGGTCCCAGAAACCCAGACGCAAATTGCCGTCCCTTCCCGGAACTCCGAGCTTCTTCCAGGTAAGTCCGGTCTCGGTGATCAGCAACTCTCCTTTGGAAGAAGGCTGGACGGATCCGGGGCTTCCCGAAAAATCCAGGAAATGGTCGTCCCGGTTGGCATCAAAAACTCCGAAGCTGGCATAGAACAGCCGGCCCGGAGTGAAAAACAAATCGATGCTGGGCTCGGGGTCCGGAAAAGTCGGAAAAACAAACAGGGTAGGGGTGACGTGGGCAGAACTGGTAATAAAATCCAGCCCGTTGTTGATCAGGCTGAACTCCGCATTGGCATCCACTTTCCCGACTTTGATCCGGAGCAGATCGCCCCATTGCTGCTGGTACCAGGCCTCGAACATCTGGAAGTAGGGAGCCGCATTGTTTTTGTCGAAAACCTGAAGGTCGCCGACCAGGGCATCAGTCGGGTTCCTGCCCTGATGGTAACCCAGGTCAAAATAAATCGACCCTCCCTTCAGGTTCCATAATTTTTCCAGGTCCAGGTTCAGGGTGAGGTCCAGCAGGGCTGCCGTTACAGTACCCGTTCTTTTTCCGCCCCGGAAGTTGTGAAATCCCTCCAGGACTCCGTTTATTCCCAGGGTGATTCCCCGGTCAGGCAAGCTGTCCCAAAACCTTCCCAAACTCCTTCGCTGATCCGCTGGGAAATGCCCCTCTCTCCAGGGAATTTTCGGTTCCGGATTGTATGGAGCGTGCCTATCGGCCAAAAGGTTCTGTCCGGAAAGGGAAGAGGAGGACAAAATAAGCAGGATATAAAATGCGGCAATTTTCGGAAAACGACCAGACCGGAGGGAAAGGATGGTTGCTTCAGTTATCGGCATGAGACCTTTTTTGACCCTTGGCCTTTCCGGTTTTCGGTGCCACCCGGTAGAATCACTCCCCTCCATACAAAAAAACCTGCCTGCCGGGTTGGGCAATCCCATCCCCCGTTTCCCGGGGTTACAGGACGATATTTTGAACCAGGGGGTTGCGGTTGGGATAATCCGTATTGTAATGAAGTCCCCTGCTTTCCTTTCGGAAGCTGGCACATTTGATGATCAGGTAACCCACCGTGATCAGGTTGCGCAGCTGGCAAAGTTGCGGCGAAAGGGTAGTAGACTCGTAGAGCTCTTCGGTCTCCTCATGCAACAGGTCGATCCTGCGGGAGGCGCGCTGAAGCCGGGTGTTGGTCCGCACAATGCCCACATAATCGGTCATGAGCTGCTGGAGCTCTTTGAGGCTTTGAGTGATCAGGATCATTTCCCGCGGGGCGGTCGTGCCTTTTGCGTTCCAGTCCGGAATCCCTTCCCCGGCAGGATAAAGGGGCGCCTCGCGGACCGCCAGTTCAAAGCACCGGTGCGCGAATACCATGGCTTCCAGCAGTGAATTCGAGGCCAGGCGGTTTGCCCCATGGAGCCCGGTGGAAGCGCATTCCCCGCAGGCCAGCAGGCGGCTGATGGAAGTGCGCCCTTCCTCGTCCGTCTTGATGCCACCACAGCTGTAATGGGCGGCAGGGGTCACCGGGATCATGTCTTTGGATATATCGATTCCCGAACGGAGGCAATGGTCGTAAATATTGGGAAAATGGACCTTGAACCTTTCCAGATCCAGATGTCTGCAATCGAGGTAGACAAACTC
>DATKSX010000044.1:0-10458 GCA_035531415.1 Chitinophagaceae bacterium | reverse complement strand
TGGACCTGGACAGCCCCCGGGCCGGGGAGGGGGCCCTGGAAGTGAGTGGCATGGCGACCTCCAGCGGATGGAAATCCGCTCTCGATGCGGCCCGCGATTCTAAAATACCCTGGAAGATTCCCTCCGAAGACAGCCTGGTCTCCCCAAGCCTGGTCTTCGCCCGGCAGGGCATTCCATCCATTACCGTCTATGGGGATATGGGATTGGTCCAGGGGCAGGAACCGGGAAAAACCTCTGTCCGTGAAATCCGCCAATTATTCAAACTGGTTCAGGCAGCCGGAAGCCCTGGAAAGCTGAGTTATCATCCACCCGCCCGCTGAAAGGCTATTTGGACGGCCAAATCCGGACCAGCACCACCCCGTGGGAAGGAATGGCGGTGGTGAAAACATTCCGGAAATTTCCGAGGTCCTTCTGTCTCCAGAGGTCCCGGACCGCAACCAGGTCTCCCATCCGCAAAGGAGCGATCGGGAGGGTTCCTTTTTCCATATGGTCCCCCAGATTAAACAAGCCAACTGCAAGGCTGCCATCCGACATGGGTTTGGCCCAGACCTGGATATCTCCTGAAGAATCAATCCGGTTGGCTTCCCTTCCCAGGGCGTCCTGGTCGACGGCGATCACCTCGTCGTTGCTGAGCAGGTTCAGGGTGAAATCATCCAGCTGACTCATATCGCAACCGATCAGCAGGGGGGCTGAAAGCAGGCACCACAGGCTGATATGGGTATACTGCTCATCCGGGGTAAGCCTGGAATTATGAAGACTTGGCCCCCAACCCACCCGGCCTACCACGAGCATGTCCGGATCATTCCAGTGACCGGGTCCGGCATAGGGAGCGCAGATATTCTGGCGGAACCCGATGGTGGAAAGGCTGGACCAGGAATCATTAATGTCACCGGTGGTCCTCCAGGAATTTCCTCCGACCTCCGCACCCCATTTCCAAACATCCCCCATTCCATACTGGCAAAGGCTGAACAGGATATCCCGGTCCACCCCGTCCAGGGCGGTCCGCATGACCCGGTATGGTTTCTGGAGACCGGCCAGATCCGGATGGGGATCGATCTGGCTGTAGGAACACCAGTCGTATTTAAGATAATCGATGCCCCAGTGGGCATAGGAGGCGGCATCCTGGGCCTCGTGCTGGTAACTTCCGGTATATCCCCCGCAGGTTTTGGGGCCGGGGCTGGAATAGATCCCCATTTTCAGTCCCTGGGAATGGATATAGGACGCCAGGCCCTTCATGTTCGGAAATTTATTGTTCGGTATGATGTTTCCCGCGGAATCCCTTCCTTTTTCCCAGCCATCATCGATATTGATATAGGTCCATCCGTGGTTGACCAGGCCTTTGCGGACCATTGCGTCGGCGGATGCCCTGACCTTGGCATCGCTCACACTAAGCCCCCAGCAGTTCCAGCTGTTCCATCCCATGGCCGGGGTATAGGCGATCTGGTCGCCCACCAGGATCGTCAAATCTTCCTCCGCTTTTCCGAGGCTGTTGGAAACGGTGACATGAACCGGATAGGAACCCGCCTGGTCCACTTTTCCGGTGATGATCCCCGTCCGGGGATCCAGGATAAGGCCTCCGGGCAGCCCCTTTGCCTGAAACCGGACCGGTCGGATACCAGTAACCGGTATCCGGAACAAGAAGGGATGGCCGGGACGGGAGCCCGTCACCTTGGCTCCATTGATCCGGGGTTTTGGAGAAGGCCGCGGGGTCAGCAGGTAAGGGATTCCCTCTTCCACCGAAACGGATTTGCGGGATTTTTGCTCCGTAAAGACATAGCTCACCTGGTAGGATTGCCGGGCAGGCAGGGCCGGATTGAAAAGAAAATGGAATGGCCTGGAAACCGAAAAGGCCGCGGGCACGGTCCGCTCCCATACCGTGTGGTTATCAGAGGGATCGGTTACCGTCACCTGGAGGATCCCCGCCATGGCATAGCGGGGGCTGTTGTCCCGAAGGGTCAGCTCCTTGCTGACTTTTCCCGAGCCCGGAAAAGAGAATGGGGAGGAATCATCCAGGTCCACGTAATCGGCCAGATCCAGGACACTGAGCCGGTATATTCCGGTCCACATGCCCCCGTCTCCGCCCCGGTCGTATACCCGGACGGCGATCACATTATCGCCATCCCAATGGATGGCCGGATCTCCCAGAGGCAGCTGGTAGATTCTTTCTTTGTTATATAGCCCCTGGGTGATGGGGCCGCCTGAACCTCCGTTTAATCCCACTCGGGTGCCGTTGAGGAAGGTCTCATCCCCATCGTCGATCTCTCCCAGCTCGATTTTCAGGCCACCCTTTAGGTAGGAAGAATTTTTCAGCGAGGAAGGGATGGTCACGTGGACCCGGTACCAGGCGTACCCGTCGTAATCCGGATAGCCCTGAGATTCCCAGGAACGGTGGACCCGGATGTTTTTCCAGGACTGGTCGTTTAAGCCGGGATCGGACCAGGAGGAGCTGTCCCCCAGGTGGAATTTCCAACCTTTATCCAGGCTGATGTAGTCCTGGCCGTGGGCCAGGCCGGAGGACAGCAAAGCCAGGCAGCAAAGGGAAAGGAAAAATTTCATGGGAAGCGGTTTGAGATGAAAGCCAAGTTACCAAAATATCCCTTCAGCTGATCCTGCGGTCAACCAGGAGGGCTTGCTGGCCGAAATTTTGTATATTCCTTTAAAAGACTCAAATGAAGGACTTGTTCAGCACCCAGGATACCACTGCCCTGCTCCAGAGGCTGGAAAAGCTTTCTCCGGAAGCCAAACCCCTGTTTGGGAAAATGAGGGTGGAACAAATGCTGGCCCATTGCGCCATGTTCATAGAGCTGGCTTCAGGAAAGAAGGTAATCCCCCGGATGTGGCTGGGCAGGATATTTTCGGGGTTGGCCAAAAGCACCTTCCTCAGCGAAAAACCCTACCCCCGTGGAATCCCGACGAACCCACGGTTCCGGGTCACGGATGACCGGGATTTCGCGGCCGAAAAGGAAAGGCTCACCCGCCTGATTGTGGAATTTGCCGAAGCGGGGCCGGAAGGAGTGACCCACAATCCCCATTTCTTTTTCGGAAAGATCAGTCCGGGGGAATGGAGCCAGGGTATGTACAAACACCTGGACCACCACCTTTCCCAGTTCGGGGTCTGACCCTCAAAAGTACAGGCCCGCATGGCGGGCCTGTACAGGTTTTGGTGTTTCAGGGAAGAAAAAATAAGTTTAGGCAATTTCTATGATGAATTGCTGAAGTTTAGCGATAATGTTCCTGTATGTGCATGATGAAGATGCCTGAAATACGTTGACTTTTTTAAAGGTATAATATTACTATTATTATTAATATTTTCTTTGCTACTTTCTTTTGCTATTCACATTTGATTTTGTGGATAACTCCGTAGACTCTTTGTAGATACGGGTTACCGGTCTCTGATCTTCGGGCAGTTTTTCCACCATTTTTTCAAATTGTATTGGGCTTAGCCAGTTGAGACTCTGATGTGGCCTGGTTTCATTATAATTTCTTACGGCTTTTCCAACAGCTTTTTCCAAACCATCAAAATGCCGGATATCCCAGCCATCCAGATATTCAGCCTTGATGGTCCTATTTATTCTTTCCGTATAGGCGTTTTTCCATGGCTCATCACACATGCTGATCCGGATCCCGTACAGGGTGAGCAAATGGATATAATCCAGGTAAATGTACTGGCTCCCTTTATCAGAATGATGGATCATGCCGCAAAGCTGGTAAAATCTTCTTGTTTTAAACGTAACCCCCCGGCCAAGTACGTCAGCATCGATCCATAGGTTTGCTTTGGGATCTGGTGCAAATCCTTTAAGAGAGGGGATTATGTGGAATGAACTTCCTGATGCCGTGATTTCAGATGACTGTGCTGGGGCAGAAGGTCCTGGATTCGGTTGACGGGATATTCCGGTATCCGGATCAGCAGGTCTTTCAACCAATCCAGGGGATTGATGCCATGCAGTTTGCAGGTTCCCACCAGGGAATATAGCAGCGCAGTCCGGGTTGCGGCCTCATGGGATCCGCAGAAAAGGTAGTTTTTCCTTCCCAGGGCCACCGGCCTGATCGTATTTTCCACCGGATTGTTATCAATGGAGAGACTGCCATCCCGGATATAGATGGAAAGGCGGTCCCAGCGTTTGAGGTTATAGGCAATGGCTTGTCCGATGCCGCTTTTGGGCAGTACCTGGGGGTACTGGTCCGTCATCCATCCTTTCATATTTTCCAGGATGGGAGCAGCCTTCAGCTGCCGGACTTCTTTGATCTGGTCAAAATCCATTTGGCCTTCCCTGCATTGCCGCTCTATGGCGTAGAGCTGCTGGATTTGTTCCAGGGCATACCCGGCCCGGAACTGGTCATTATCCAAAGCCTCCTCGAACTTACGGCGTCCATGGGCCATGCAATGCATCAGGGTGATGCCATGGGCGCCGTCAAGGTGTTCATAGGCCCCGTATCCATCGGTCTGAAGGTGCCCGCTAAAATCTTTCAGCACTGCGGTAGGATAATCCCCGCTTCGGCCTTGCTGGTAATCAAACAATACGATCTTTTTCAGGCTATTATGATAAACCCATAAAAAGCCTCTGTGGCTGGTTCCTTTCTTTTGCTTGTCCAGTACCTTAATGGGGGTCTCATCGGCATGCAAATACGAGGTGGCCAGCACTTCTTTTTTATGGGCCTCAAAAAGGGGTTCGATCAGCTCACATACTCCCCTGACCCAGCCGGTGAGGGTGGAATAGGATAAATTAACTCCTGCCCTGTCAAAGCGCTGCATCTGACGATGCAGCGGAAGGTGATCGACATATTTGTCGATCACCACCTGGGCCAGCAGTCCCGGCCCGGCGATGCATTTGGGCAGGGGCATGGGAGGCGGTGGGGCTATGATGATCCGGGTCTCCTGTTCATTTTTAACCAGGTATTTGGGCCGGACATATCGTAATACGTAGATTTCCTGTTCCCGCAGTTCCAGCTGCTCGGTGACTTCCTCTCCGATTTTTACCCCACCGGTAATATCGGTCTGCGGCTGGACCAGGACCTCCTGGCGGGGCAGGTAATCGGGTAAGGGGTTACGGCCCGGATGAACCAGGGGTGTGGTAATGACCTGAGACCGGGTATAGGTGATTTTTTGGGAGGCTACCGTCCGGGTGGCCACGGTATCGACCTCCAGATCCAGGGTGCCCTGCTGTACTCCCGCTGGGGGGTCAGTGGGCACAAAACGCTCCGACCGGGAGCCATAGACCAGCTTCTTCAGGCCGGCCAGCTCATGGGTCAGGGCATCAATCTTAAATTGCTGATTCTGGATTTGAGATTGCTGGGTCTGGGTGATTGCCTGGAGGGACCTCACTTCAGATTCCAGGGACTGATTGCTTTGGATCAGTTCCGGGCGGGAAAGATGGTCATATGATGAGGTGGAGTCCACAGGAGATAACGGAGATAAAGATACACGCTAAACCCGCTGCTGTCAAGTGTTTCAGGGTATTTATTTATCCAGATCAGGTGTGTATAAACCAGGTCTGAAATCGCTTTTGATTTCTTCGGACCCCGGGCCTGTGCATTACCCATGGATAAGAGAGGTTAAATTTGGTTTTCTATCTTCAGCCTGTAGCGGGGACGCAACCTGATGGACCGGAGCGAAATTCCTTCCAGCATCCAGCGCAGCTGGCTGGAAGTGATATAGAGACAGGAAGAATCCGGGTTGTGCCTTGGCAGCTCAAAGGTGCCCTTCTCCAGGCGTTTGTAATAAATGGCAAAACCGTCCCCTTCCCATAACAGGAGCTTGATCTGATTACGGCGGCGGTTGATAAAGATGAATACTTCCCCGCAGGTGGGGCTCTTGCCCATACCCGTCAGCACCAGTCCGGCCAGGGAATCAAACCCCCTTCGCATATCGGCGAAAGGCCGATACAGGTAATAAAGCTGGGATCCGGAAATTTGAAGCATGGGATCAGTTCAATAGCGTTTTGAGCCAATGAGCGTCAACCTGCTGGTGGAATAGGAGTCGTTTTCCCGAAGGGGTAACCAGCTCGCAAAATATCGGGGAGCAAGGCTTGGAAGATGTCTCCACCTTCAGGGGTAGGAAAACCTTTCGGCCAGCAAGGGGGATGGAGGCGCCGGAAGCCTTCCTGCTTTTTTTGTACCAATACTGAAGAGTGTGGTAACTGATTTGCTCCTGGAAACACCAGGCCTTTTTAGACAGGCCGCTCAGCCGCCAGGCATCAACCATGGCCGACCGTTCTGCAGTGAGATGCTTGATTTGTCGCATACAGCAAAACTATGGCCCGTAAAACTTCCAGTCAATACGTGGTTGGCCGAAGGGTTACATATCGTTGTTAGTTAGGATGTATCTTGAAAAACTAATGTTGAAGATAAAAACAAAAAGCTAAATAGATAATGTCGAGTTGGGTATGAAGTACAGTAGAATTACAAATGGCGAAGATTACAAGTGTCAGCCCGTATTTTGGCAATACCCAATGTTGGCGGTAGTTTTTATGCAAAGACCCTCTTTCGAATATTAGGTGCAACCGATTTTTTCGCAATTGTTGTTTTCTTTTTCGAGTGTTTTATTTTATAATTTTTAATAAACTCACTTATAGCGGCTTGTTCTTTGTCTGTCAATGGCTCACTTTTGATAATAAAGTCAACGCCTTTTGGTTCTTTTATGTGTCCCATTTTTTAACTTTTAAAATATTTTTCAACTAATTTTTCTGCTGATATAGTAGGTATTATCATCCTTTGTCCACCGAAATGATAAGCACCTAATGTTTTTTCATAATGCTCAATAAGTTTGGTCTTAGCGGTAAATGATACGAACCCATCAAAACCATGCTGAAATGAGATTTTACAAGCATGTGCAACAAGATTTCCTGCAACTCCTTCGTATAACTTGTTTTTACCAATGTTGAAAGGAGCACTCTCAACTAAGTCCATCAAAATATGGTCGGGTCTAATTGTTAAGCTAATAAGCCCTTGAATAATATCAGGATTGTTTACAATGGTCAATTTATAAACTTCTTTTGAATTGTCTGCTAATTCCATTTTCCAATTAAATTGCCAACCATTTTTCTTGGTTATTTGTTTTACGTCAGCAATTGTTAACAGGGAAACCTCGGTCTGAAAACTATCGCCTGATATTGTATTTTGGATTGAGTTCGTAAGCCTGTCAATGATAAAATCCAATGCTATTTTTTTCTGTTTCTTCACGCCACAATTTACGAAAAATAAGGATAAAATCCCTTTAAAAGTAGCAATAAATAAAGTCAGACATAGGCTTTCCTGTATTTCTTTTTGAATGCTCTGCATAAAAAAAGCCAGCCAAGTTTCGACGAAGGAGAAACATAGCTGGCTTCTCACGATCAGCCCCTGAAATTCCTTCGGCGAAACAGTGGGAATCCAATATTTTTTTCTTTCACCAGCCACTCATTAGCGTAATTACATGCCAGCAAATTCGTTAGGGATTAACCTGTCTTCCGGGTAGTGGAAAATATCGCGCTGGTGAAAAGAAAGAGAATTACCTACCGCGCCGCTACGAACACTATAATATTTGGAGAATCACCGGGCGGCTTTGGTTTGCGTTTTTTTGATAGATAAAAACACGGCAGCTTTAGTAACAATCTTCAACGATAGAATACGTTTTTATCTATCAAAAAAACGCCGCCATCCTGACCGTTTTAACATTATTATAATAAGGGATAAGCAACAAAACCGAAATGAACCGATATTGACCAAAAATGGACAGAATCTGTTTATAATATGAACAGAAACGAACGGAATGAACCGATATTAACCTGTTTTGCAAAAAAGCGTTTAAAACTGGTTAAAAACGGTTTTATTAATTGCAAGATGTGTCTTTGTATATACAAAGACGATCTTGCCATCTATCGATGGATGAAATTTTGTCGCAACTCCAAAACAGAAGCCACATATATGTTAGACCACTAAGGTTAAAAAATGTAATAAAAAAGGCTGCACATAGCAGCCTTTTAACTAAGATAAGAGATTGTTGGTAATCACGCCACTATCGCAGCCAGTCGCCTTAAATCGTCCATAAAATGGTTCGAAAACTGTTCGTTACTGGTTAGGGCTTTTTGGGTCCCAGGTATTTGTACATCACAAAAACGACCATGGCAAACATGATCAATATAAAGGTCCCGGCCAGGATCTTTCCGATGAGGTCCCCGACCTCGTATCCGTTCATCAGGAGTACTAACTTCAGCATATCCTTGGAATTAATTTAATGGGCCAAAGTTAAAGGATATCCGCCAAACCGGAAGGGCTAGAAGCCCAAAAGCAGTCTGATGGCCTCATCCAGCCTGGCCCGGGCCAGAAAGGATTCTTCCAGCGGCCCTGCGAAGGGTACCGGGGTGTCCAGGCTGGCGCAGCGGATCACCGGGCCGTCCAGTAACCGGAAGCAATGCTCGCTGATCCAGGCTGAGATCTCCGCACCGATCCCGAAGCTGAGGGTGTCTTCGTGCAGCACCAGCACTTTTCCCGTGGCAGAAACAGCCTCCCGGATGGCCTGAAGGTCCAGCGGGAGCAGGGTCCGCAGGTCCAGAATATGGAAGCTGGTGCCGCGGAGCCTGGAAGCGGCCTCCAGGGCCCAGGAAACTCCCGCACCATAGGTGATGATACTCAGGTCCGTTCCCGCCCGGACCAGGTGCGCCTTGCCGATTTCCACCGGGTGGTATCCCGCAGGGACCGGTCCGGAAATGCTGCGGTAAAGCGCCTTATGCTCAAAATACAGGACGGGCCCGGGATCCTCAATGGCCGCGATCAGCAGGCCCTTGGCGTCCCGGGGAGTGGAGGGATAGACCACTTTCAACCCCGGGGTATGGGCGAACCAGGCCTCGTTGCTCTGGGAATGGAAGGGACCGGCCATCACCCCTCCGCCACAAGGCATGCGGATGACCACATCGGCGGGCTGTCCCCAACGGTAATGGATCTTGGCGAGGTTATTGACCACCTGGTTGAAGCCGCAGCTGACGAAGTCAGCGAACTGCATCTCCACCATGGCCTTGTACCCTTTAACGGATAGGCCAAGCGCGGCACCGATCACGGCGCTTTCGCAAAGGGGGGTATTGCGCACCCGGTCCTTCCCGAATTTTTCCACCAGCCCCCGGGTGATCTTGAAAGCTCCGCCATATTCCGCGATATCCTGTCCCATCAAAACCAGCCGGTCCTCGTGTTCCATGGCTTGTTGGAGGCCCGCCGATATGGCGTCGATGAAACGCATCTCGGGATCATCCATCCCCGGTTCCGGTTCCGGGGCAGGGATTGGGGCCGCTGCATAAACATCCCCGAGTTCCACCGCCGGATCCCCGGATGGGGAAGAAGCCTCGAATCCCTCCCGTACGGCCTGTTCCATGTGGAGCTGGATCCCCGCCCTGATTTCTTCCAGCTTTTCCGGGGAAAGCAACTGCTCCTCCATCAGGAATCGCTCGTAGTTTTTGATGGGATCCCGGGCCTCCCATTGTTCCAGTAATTCCCTGGGCACATATTTGGTTCCGCTGGCCTCCTCATGTCCCCGCATCCGGAAGGTGAGGCATTCCAGGAGCACCGGCCTGTTTTGTTCCAGGGTGTACCGGCGCAGCCTGCTGACGGTTTGGTATACTTCGAGAATATTGTTTCCGTCGATGGTGTATCCCTCCATGCCGTATCCGGCCGCTTTTTCCGCGAGGCTATTGCAGCGGTATTGCTCCCGGACCGGGGTGCTGAGCCCGTACCCATTGTTCTCGATGAGGAAGATTACCGGCAGGTCCCAGACCGAAGCGAGGTTGAGGGCTTCGTGGAATTCCCCTTCGCTGGTCCCGGCCTCTCCGGTGAAAACCAGGGTGGAAAGTCTTTCTCCGGAAAGCCGGTTTCCCAGGGCGATCCCATCGGCCACGGAGAGCTGGGGGCCGAGGTGGGAGATCATCCCGCAGATGTGGTTTTCCCTGCTGCCGAAATGGAAGGACCGTTCCCTTCCTTTACTGTAGCCCCCCAGCTTCCCCTGCCACTGCCGGATCAGCCGGGTCAGCGGGAGCCCTCTTGCCGTGAACACCCCGAGATTGCGGTGCAGGGGAAGGATCCATTCCTGCGGGTCCATGGCGAGGGTTGCCCCGACCGCGATGGCCTCCTGGCCGATCCCGGAAAACCATTTGCTGATCTTCCCCTGCCGGAGCAGGATGAGCATCTTCTCCTCCACCATCCGGGGAAAAAGCAATTCCCGGTGCAGGTGAAGCAATTGTTCGTCGCCAAGATTTTCCCGCTGGAATATCATCTTCAGTGCCGGAATAAAGTTAGGGTTTTGACTTCAGAGCTTCATCCCTGGAATAATTCACCCGCCAGGTCACGGACCCTCCGGTCGGGCTGAAAAGGGTAAGCTCCCGAAGGGATCCCTGAACCTGGTTCGAGGTCCTTTCTGCTCCGGGGCATTCCAGGGAAAGGAAATGGAAACCGGGAGGCTCATGGATATAAATGATGTAGGGGTCCCGGGCCACCAGG
>DATKSX010000043.1:0-3918 GCA_035531415.1 Chitinophagaceae bacterium | reverse complement strand
GGGTCCCATGGTTTCCCGGAGCCAACTGAAGAACTCATGCTGCCAGACCAGTCCATCCTGGGCCTTGAGTATAAAGTGATCCTCCTGCGGGAAATACAGCAGTTTGCTTTTGATCCCCAGCATCTGGGCAGCCTTGAAGGCTTCCAACCCCTGCTCGACCGGTACCCGGTAATCGATTCCGCCCTGAATGATCAGGATCGGGGCCGTCCATTGGTCCACATAGGTGATGGGATTGAACAGGGTATAGCTTTTGGCAAACCTGTTTTTGCCATAGGGCATGCCCAGGTCATGGTTGGCAAACCACATCTCGTCGGTAGATCCATACCAGCTTTCGGTGTCAAACATGCCGTCATGGGCGATAAAGGTCCTGAACCTGCCTGCATGGATGCCTGCAAGCAGGTATACCGAATAGGCTCCATAGCTGGCCCCGATGCAACCCAGCCTTGCCCTGTCTACGAAGGGCAGGCGGGCGATGGAATCAATGGCCGACAGGTAATCCTTCATGGCCAGTCCTCCGAAATCCCGGCTGATCTCCTCATTCCATTTCACCCCGAATCCAGGCAGGCCCCTCCGGTTCGGGGCCACGATAATATAACCCTTGGCTGCCATAAGCTGGAAATTCCAGCGGAAGGAATAGAACTGGGACACGGGAACCTGAGGACCTCCTTCGCAATAAAGCAGGGTGGGGTATTTCCTGGTGGAATCGAAGTCGGGAGGATAAATTACCCAGACCAGCTCTTTTTTCCGGTCCACCGTATTGACCCATCTTTCCTCGATTTTCCCCATATCCAGCTTTCCATAAACCTCATCGTTGATATGGGTGATCTGGGTCATGTGACCATCCGAAAGGTCCACTGTATAGAGTTCGGAGGCATGGTTCATGTCGCAGCGGTCCACCACCAGTAGGGAATCCTTTTCTCCCAGGATGCCGTTTACGTCAAATTGCCCATGAGTGATCTGGTAGACCCTAGGGGAAGTAATATCCGGAAATAGACTGATGCCGAATAATTGTTGGGTACCCTGGACGGCTGCGGTGAAGTATATGAATTTCCCGTCCTGGCTCCAGAAGAAATTATTCACCGTGCCATCCCAATTCCGGGTCAGGTTGTGGCGTTGCCCGTTTTTCAGGTTAACCACCACGATATCGTTCTTGTCGGATTCATAACCGTCCGTTTTCATGCTGGTCCAGGCGAGCATGGATCCGTCGGGGCTGAATGCAGGCTGGGTGTCATAGCCCAACATGCCTTCGGTGAAATCGGTGGTTTTTCCGGTCTCCAGGCTATAGAAATAAAGGTCCGTATTGGTACTTACCGCATAAGCCTTCCCGAACTTTTTCTTGCAGACGTAGACGATGTATTTTCCATCAGGGCTCCAGATATAATCTTCAGGCCCTCCGAAAGGCTTCTGGGGACAGTCATAGAGTTCCCCCTTCATGATATCCACGGGCACTCCGACATGGCCGCTGTCATAGGTGGCATAGAATACATGAGTCGAAGTGCCATCATACCACTGGTCCCAATGCCGCAGGTTCAGGTTATCATAGATCAGCACATTGGCTTTGGGAAACTGGGGAAATACATCGCTGCCCTTAACCTTCTCTTCCTTCACATTGGCAGCGAAAAGCAGATATTTTCGGTTCGGGGAAATCCGGATCCCGCTCAGGGTACTGGAAAGATGGGAAAATTGGATGGGTTGGGTGCTGTCCGCCCGGGTCTCCCACCACTGGCCGTTGTAGGTGAAACCCCAATTGTTGCCCCCGAGCTGCTGCAACAAATCGGCATCGCCGGGAATTTTGGAAGAAATTGTTGCCGGGCCACCCTGGATGGGAACTGAATACAGGGTACTGTTTCCCTCGTTCCGGGAAATATCGAAGCGGGTCACTTTGAAGTATACCATTCCCTGGGAATCCACCACCGTGCTTCCCAGCCTGCCCAATTGCCAGAGCAATTCAGGGGTCATCTTGTTCTGGGCAAAAGCCGCCTGAACCAAAAAGATTCCGGTAAGTAACCAGGCCATTCTCAGTCGCATAGGGTAAAAATTAGGCTTTTAAAAGTAATGCAATATACGAAGGGATGAATGGCCGGGGAAGAAGGTTAGAGCGCCACCGGAATACCCGGGAGTTTTGGGTCATTATTGGTAAATTTGGCCAAATAGAAATCGTGATAGAAAAAAAGAAGATCAGCAACCAGGAGGAACGGGCGGTTCTCGTGGGGATAATTACCGGTCAGCAGTCGGAGTCCCAGTTGCAGGAATATATGGATGAGCTTTCTTTCCTGGCGCTCACGGCCGGGGCGCAGACGGTCCGGAAATTCATTCAAAAGCTCCCGCATCCGGATTCCAGAACCTTTGTGGGTAAGGGGAAGCTGGAGGAGATTCGGAAATTCACCGAAGACCGGGATATTTCCGTGGTGATCTTCGACGACGAACTGACTGGTTCCCAGATCACCAATATCGAAAAGGAACTGCAGATCAAGACCATTGACCGGACGGACCTGATCCTGGACATCTTTGCCCGGAGGGCAAAGTCTGCCCAATCCAGAACCCAGGTGGAACTCGCCCAGTATCAATATTTATTGCCCAGGCTCAAGGGCATGTGGACCCACCTGGAAAGACAGAAAGGGGGGATTGGCCTCCGGGGACCGGGGGAAACGGAAATTGAAACGGACCGGCGGATCGTCAAGGACAAAATCTCCCTGCTCCGCAAAAGGCTCCAGGAAATCGACCGCCAGTCCTTCACCCAGCGGAACAACCGGTCCGAACTGATCCGGGTCACCCTGGTGGGGTATACCAACGTGGGGAAATCGACTCTCATGAATGTGCTGAGCAAGAGTGAGGTATTTGCGGAAAACAAGTTGTTTGCCACTTTGGACACAACCACCCGTAAAGTGGTTTTCGAAGGGACTCCTTTTCTGTTAAGTGATACGGTTGGCTTTATCCGGAAACTACCCCATCACCTGGTGGAAAGTTTCAAATCCACCCTGGATGAGGTGCGGGAAAGCGATATCCTGCTTCATGTGGTGGATATTTCCCATCCCCAGCATGAGGAACAAATCGAGGTCGTCAATAATACTCTCAAGGAGATCGGGGCAGCCGAAAAACCTATTATCCTGATCTTTAACAAAATGGACAAATATGAGGAGATGACCTTCGATAAATGGCTGGCAAATGAGGTAAAACAGGACTTGTTACTTAAATTGGAATCAACCTGGAATTTCAAGACTCACGGGAATTGCGTATTTGTTTCTGCAACGGAAAGGAAAAATATGGATGTTTTAAGGATTGCTATCCTGAACAAGGTTCTTGAGCTTTACAAGTTCCGGTATCCTTATAAAACCGATATTTATTCCCAGCAGAATTCCGTTTCGGAAAAGAAACCTGCTCAGTCCCATGCCAAAGGAAAAGTATAGGTGGTACAAGGTTGCAGAAGCGGGGGAGCAAATGGTTGAAGAGGGCAGCATGAGGATCATCGAGGTGAATAATAAGAAAATCAGCCTGGCCCGATGGAACCAATCCCTTTATGCTTTTGGGTACAAATGCCCTCATGCTGGAGGAATCCTTTCGGATGGATATCTGGACCCATCGGGAATTATCGTCTGCCCGCTCCATCGGTATAAATACAATATTAAAAATGGCTTTAATGTGAGTGGTGAGGGCTTCTATATGAAGACCTTTCCGGTTGAATTAAGATCAGACGGGATTTACGTTGGAATTGAACATTCCAGCCTGTGGGATATATTCCGGGAATAGAGGACCGATTTGGAGGGAAAAATCCTTATTTTTGCAACCCGTTAATTTTCAGGAATTAAAAATATTCCTCCTTAGCTCAGTTGGTTAGAGCATCTGACTGTTAATCAGAGGGTCGCTGGTTCAAGTCCAGCAGGGGGAGCTGAGAACAGTAAAGGGTTTCATTGATTTGAA
>DATKSX010000042.1:0-3294 GCA_035531415.1 Chitinophagaceae bacterium | reverse complement strand
TCGATTTCCTGGGCGGTGAGCTGCCGGTAGGTCCGGGTATTCCCATGCTGCTGGTCCCGCAGATAATATTCATCCTTTCCTTCGGGAAGCCACGGTGCGGGTATAAAATCATATCCCAGGGAGGAGAGGGGTCTTTTGGTGATGATGTTCATATAGATATTACCAAGATCGCTTAGGATTGAAAATATTCCGGGGTTTATTCGACGGTTACGGATTTGGCCAGGTTCCTGGGCTTGTCCACATCAAAGCCTTTCTGGACCCCGATATGGTAGGCCAAAAGCTGTAGGGGGATCACGTTCAGCATCGGGGCCATCAGTTCATCTGCTTCCGGAACCGAAATAATCTCATCGGCCATGGAAGGTACAATCTCATCCCCTTCCGTAACCAGGGCGATCACTTTACCTTTCCTGGCCTTGATCTCCTGGATGTTGGAAACGATCTTTTCATGAAAACGGTCCCGGGTGGCCAGGATCACCACGGGAAGGGTCTCGTCGACCAGGGCGATGGGCCCATGCTTCATTTCTGCTGCTGGGTATCCTTCCGCATGGATATAGGAGATTTCTTTAAGCTTCAGGGCGCCTTCCAGGGCAACTGGAAAATTATATCCTCTCCCCAGGTAGAGGAAGTCCCTGCAATCCCGGTACCTGGAAGCGATTTCGGCGATTTTCCCGTTTTGTTGCAGCAGGGCTTCCACCTTAGACGGAATCCCGTCCAATTCGGTGAGCAGGTGGCGGAACCGGGCTTCCCCTACGGTACCCTTGTCCCGGGCCAGTTTTAGGGCGAACATCGCCAGCACGGCTAGCTGCGCGGTGAACGCTTTCGTGCTGGCTACACCGATCTCCGGCCCGGCATGGGTATAGATTCCCTCATGAGACAATCGGGAAAGGGAAGACCCCACCACATTGCAGATTCCCAGAACGATCGCACCCTGCTGCTTGGCGCCCTCAATTGCCACCAGGGTGTCTGCGGTCTCTCCGGATTGGGAGATGGCCAGTAGAATATCGCCCATGCGGATCACCGGGTTGCGGTACCGGAACTCCGAGGCGTATTCCACCTCAACAGGGATCCTGCACAGTTCTTCGATCATATATTCCGCAGTCAGGGCGGCATGCCAGCTGGTGCCGCAGGCCACAATAATAATCCGGTCCGCCTTCTTCAGCGCTTCTCCATGATTGCGGATCCCCCCCAGGGTGAGCAGCCCCTGGGCCGCATCCAGCCTTCCCCTGAGGCAGTCAAAGATGGTCCGGGGCTGTTCGAAGATTTCCTTGAGCATGAAATGGGCGAACCCCTCCTTTTCGATCGCTGCGAGTTCCAGGTCGAGTTTCTGGACATAGGGGGTCTGAATTTCATTGGAACTGTTTTTCAGGATCAGTTCATCCGCTTTCACCACTGCCACTTCATAATCGTTCACGTAGACCACTTCCTGGGTATATTCCACGATTGGGGATGCATCAGAAGCCAGAAAATGGGCTCCTTTTCCGATGCCGATCACCAAGGGACTGCCTTTTCTTGCAGCCACCAGGGTGTCGGGGTGATCCGCATCCAGGATTACGATGACATAGGTGCCCACCACACGGCGCAGGGCGATCCGCACGGCTTCTTCCAGGGAGCAACGGTTATTGTTGCGCACTTCGTCCACGAAATGGATCAGCACTTCGGTGTCGGTTTCGCTTTGAAACCGGTGTCCCTTGTTCAGGAGTTCCTGGCGCAACTGCGCGTAATTTTCGATGATCCCGTTATGAACAATGGCCAGTCTTCCATCAGAGGAAGTGTGAGGATGGGCATTCTGATCGCTGGGCTCTCCGTGGGTCGCCCAGCGGGTATGGCCGATCCCGGCATGGCCTTCCATTTCCCGGCCTGTGAGGAGATCTTCCAATTCGGTTACCCTGCCTTTTTTCTTGAACACCTGCAGCTGGCCTCCTGAAGCGATGGCCACCCCTGCGCTGTCATAGCCCCGGTATTCGAGCCGCTTAAGTCCTTTGAGGAGTATAGGGTAGGCCTGTTCCTTACCGATATAGGCAACTATGCCGCACATAATGTCGGTTTTTTAAAAAACCCGTTGGCCGGGCAGGGGGCAAATATCCAACTTTTGGCAGGATAACTGACTGGTAGGTTTCCCGGAAGAACCCGGGTTACCCCATTTTAAGGTTGCGCAGGGCCACGCTGCAACAGGTCTCCGGTGAACAGGTCATGGATCCGGTGGTATTCGTCCTGCCAGCTCGACGGGTCTGCGAAACCATGATTTTCCATGGGGTAACTGGCCAGGACCCAATGGCGTTTTCCCAATTCGATCAGCTTTTCAGTCAGGCGAACAATATCCTGGAAGTTCACATTGGTGTCCTGCATCCCATGACACATCAGTAAATGGTCCCGGAGGCCAGCGGCAAAATAAATGGGAGAGCTCCGCAGATATGCAAGACTGTCCGTAGCGGGTTCATTCAGGATGTCGGAAGTATATCCCTGATTGTAATGGGCCCAATCCGTCACGGATCGCAGTGCCGCTCCGCAAACGAAGGTCCCTGGCCGGGTGAACAAAGCCATGAGGGTGAGGAAACCCCCATAGGATCCCCCCCAAATCCCGATCCGGGCAGGGTCCACGTTGAGGCTGTCCCCCATATAGGCTGCTCCGTCCACGATATCGTCGAGGTCCTTCCCGCCCATATGGCGGTATATGGCGGTTCGCCAGTCCCTGCCATATCCCGCACTGCCCCGGTAATCGATATCCATGACGGTATAACCTTCATCGGTCAGTAGGTTCTCGAAAAAATATTCCCGAAAATATTCGTCGCTCCAATATTGAAGGGCATCCTGGAGGTACCCCGCACCATGGATGAAGATGGCTCCGGGCCTGGTCGCGGCTTGGGTGGCAGGCCGGAACAGCCGGGCATAAACTTCCTGACCATCCTTATCCCGGAACCGGATCAGTTCCGGCGCCCTCCAGGGATAGGATGCGAACAGGGTGCTTTCAGATTTATCGGTTATCCGGACTTCCCCCGCTCCGGGCCGGGCCTCCTGCAGGTAGGCCTCCCAAGGGTGGTTGCTCCGGGAATAACGCAGGGCGATCCAACGGTTGTCCGGTGAGGGAGTCATTTCATAGCCTCCTGCATCCGGGGTAAGCCGGGTGGTTTTTCCTGTAGTGAGGTCCAGGCGGTATCCCTGGCGCTGCCCGGGTTCGACCTCATTGGTGGTCAGAAAAAAGCTGCGGTGGTCCCGGGACAGTTCGGGTTGGTGCACTTCGTATTTTCCGGAGGTAAGGGCCTTTTTTCCCCGGGTACGGATATTTTCCGAATAGAG
>DATKSX010000041.1:0-3083 GCA_035531415.1 Chitinophagaceae bacterium | reverse complement strand
AGGAATGAATGGGGGTTCCGGGGCGCCGTAATGACCGACTGGTTCGGGGGACACGACCCGATTGCCCAGCAAAACGCTGGCAATGACCTGCTCATGCCAGGCAACCTCAACCAGGCACGGGAAATCATCAATGGGGTGGATTCCGGGAAAATTACCATGGCCCAGCTGGATCAAAATGTGGGACACATCCTGAAACTCATCCTTAAAAGCCCGGAGTTCCATCATTATAAATATTCCAACCATCCCGACCTGAAGGCCCATGCCCAGGTGGCCCGTTATGCGGCCGATGACGGAATGGTCCTGCTTAAAAACGAAAATAATACCCTCCCCTTTCACGGGGTGAAAACCATCGCCGTATTCGGCAACACCAGCCATGACCTGATCGCGGGGGGAACCGGCAGCGGAAATGTGAATAAACCCTTTGTGATCAACCTGGTTCCCGGTCTGAAGAATGCCGGATACCAGACCATTGGCAGCCTGGACAGCGACTACCGGCACTATATTTATACCGCTGAAGCCGCCCGCCCAAGGCCCCGGTCCTTTTTTATGCTTCCTCCTCCCATTCCTGAAATGATCATTTCTCCTGACGAGGCTTCCCAAATCGCCGGGGAGTCGGATATCGCGGTGATCACCATCGGCAGGAACGCAGGAGAAGGAGCGGACCGGAAAATCACCGACAATTATTACCTCACCGACCGGGAAAAGGACCTGATCCGGACCGTTACCAGTGCATTTCATGCGCAGAACAAGAAGGTGGTCGTGGTCCTCAATATCGGGGGAGTGACCGATGTCGCCGCCTGGAGGGATGAACCGGATGCCATCCTGCTTGCCTGGCAGCCCAGTGAGGAGGCCGGAAATGCCATTGCCGATATCCTGAGTGGCAAAGTGGATCCTTCCGGAAAGCTGGCCACCACCTTCCCCATGGACTACAATGATGTTCCAAGTGCCAAGAGCTTCCCGGGAGTACCCGCTGACCATCCCAAGGAAGTCACTTATTCCGAAGGGATCTATGTCGGGTACCGGTATTACAGCACCTTCAACGTTAAGCCTGCATATGCTTTCGGGTATGGCCTCTCCTATACCGATTTCAGTTTCAGCCCTGTGACTCTTTCCAGCCATCATTTCACCACCAGCGTAACGGCGACCGTCACGATCACCAACACGGGCAAAAGGGCAGGAAAGGAAGTGGCAGAACTCTATCTCAGCGCTCCTTCCGGAGGGTTGGACAAGCCGGCCATCGAATTGAAGGCGTTCGGAAAAACCAGGACCCTCCAACCTGGGGAAAAGCAGACCATGAGTTTCGTGCTCCACCCGGGGGACCTGGCCTCCTTTGACACGGGGAGTTCTTCCTGGGTCGCAGCTGCCGGAGATTATACGGTCCGGGTCGGGGGTTCTTCCGATGAACTGACCCGCCAGGCCAATTTCTCCCTTTCCAGGGACCTGGTCACCGAGAAGGATCAGCCGGAAATGACCCCGGAATCACCGATCGTGGAGTTGAAAAAATAAGGCTTCCCCTTTTTGCCGATCCGGATTAAAGACCGGCCGGACATCCGGCCGGTCTTTTTTTCAACCCGGGAATCGGGCTTATTGGCGGATAAAGGGGGATTGAGGTGGATTGCCCCTCGCTCCGGATGATCTTCAGGATGTAAGTACCCCCTGCAAGACCGGACCCATCCAGGTCCGGGCGGTTGCCCGGTTGGCCGTATTGCCTTGAAATCCTCAGCCGTCCCGAAGCGTCAAATACCTCTACCAGGATCCGCTCCGGGTTGTAAAACCGGCGAAAATTCAGGAATCACCAGAAGGAAACCTTCCGGTCCTAAGCGGCCTTTGGAGTTGGGGTGGGTTTGACCAACTGGGAAGCTACCCAGGCGAAAAATCCCTGGACCAGGGCTGAGATCACTCCGATGATGGGTCCGATAACCAACATGTCCCGGCGCGAATGACCGGGGAAGGGCCAGGAAGCCATTTTTACCATGGCCGGATGGTTGACCATATAGGTCCTGTACCAGATCGAATGAACGATCAGAATCCAGACACAGTTCAGGATGCCCACCCAAAAACCATGGAGGAAAAAATTCCCGGTACAATTTCGGGCAATGATCCACGCGCAGATGATGAAGATCACCAGCCAGAAATAGGGTTCTACCCTGGAGGAAATCGCGCTGATGGTGGCGAAGGCCATGGCCAGGCCGAACAGGGAAAGCAGGAAAATGAGCTTGTTGTTCATGAAACGGGATTTTAGTGAACAATGGTGAGCCAGATCCGGCTTTTCAGGAAGGACGATTGATTACCCTTAGGTAATGCTACTGAAATATAAGAATATTATATCAATTGAAGGTTCCGGAATAAAAAAAGGATTGATTTTAGGTGTAACAAACTGAATATCAATAAATATATTCAACTTAAGGGATCAGGCTCCGGGGGAGATCCGGAATGGAAAACCCGCAATCCCCGGGAAACCGGGAAAATGGCAACTTCCCCCATCCTGCCCCGGGGAAGGGCAGGTTTTTATACTAAATCCCGGAAAAGGCTACCTTAAAGAAGGGAGGCCTCCATGGTGATCTTGGTATTGAGGATCCTGGAAATGGGGCAGTTGGATTTGGCGTCCTCGGCGCATTCCTGGAATTTCTCCTGGGTGATTCCCGGCACCTTAGCTTTCACGGTCAGATGGGAGCCGGTTACGCTTCCATTGTCCAGGGTCACCTCTGAAGTGGTTTCAATGGAATCCGGGGTAAACCCCGCGGAACCGAGAACGAAACTGAGCTTCATGGAAAAACAACCGGCATGGGCTGCGGCGACGAGTTCTTCCGGGTTGGTCCCGCTCCCCTCGGCGAACCGGGAATTATAGGAAAAGGGGGTTTTGTTCAGGATACTGCTTTGAGAGGTGAGCGTTCCGCTGCCCTCCTTACCTGATCCGTTCCAGGATGCTGTAGCTGTTCTTTTCATGAGGTTGATGCATTTTTCGTTAAACCATCAGAATTGTTCAAAAAACGGGCCTGATCGCAAAGTTAGGCCATTTCATCTCAGGAGGTTACGTCCAATCCTTAAATTTGGCCCATGAGCGAAGAGGAAATCCTTTCCGG
>DATKSX010000040.1:0-2622 GCA_035531415.1 Chitinophagaceae bacterium | reverse complement strand
CTCCATATCGCCGCCAAAACCCAAAAGGACGGGAAACAGGTAACCGAAGAGGACGTGGAAGCCGCCAAAAAGGAGGGGGCATCCGATATAGATATCCATGACACCGTTCTGATCGCGGCCGCGTTCTGCATGTTCAACAGGTATGTGGATGGGCTGGCCACCTGGCAGCCTGACGATCCCCAGCTTTATTCCAGGATTGGAAAACAGCGGGCAGAGGAAGGATATCTCACGCCTCCCTTTCCGGTCGGAACCCCGGGAAATCTGGCCGGGGAATTGAGACCCAAATCCTGAACCAAATTCCGGAATGGAAATCCTGGTTTTGGGCGCCGGAGCCTCGGGTCTTTTCGCGGCCCGGGAGTTGGCTCGCTCCGGCTGGAAGGTGACCGTGGTCGAAGCACGGGACCGGGTCGGAGGGAGGATTCACACCCTTCCCCGCGGTATTTTTTCCGTACCTGCCGAAGCCGGTGCGGAATTTGTTCACGGTGATCTTCCCCTTACCCTTTCTCTGTTGAAGGAAGCAGGAATTCCATTTCAGGAATCTGCAGGCAAATTCTGGCAAAGTTCTTCTCCTTCCCCCCAGCCGGGGGAAGGGGAGAGCCACTGGGCAGAATGGGAAACCCGGTTGAAAAAACTGGAACGGGACCTTACGGTTGCGCAATTTCTCCAGGCCCATTTCGGAGGATCATCATATAAAGAATTGCGCAGGTCGATCAAGGGATTTGTTTCCGGGTTCGATACAGCGGACCCCGACCGGGCCAGCACCTTTTCCCTGAGGCAGGAATGGCTCGCAAGGGAGGATTCAGGGCCCCAATACCGGATTTCGGGAGGCTATGGGAGGCTGATGGACTGGCTTGCTGCGCAACTCCTGGAGCAGGACGCCACAATCTGTCTGGGTTGCCCCATCAGGGAGGTCCGGTGGGAACCCGGAAAAGTGACCCTGGTTGGAGAGGGGAGAAGAAATTTTTCCGGCCCCAGGTTGCTGGTGACCCTTCCGGCAGGGATTCTAGGGGCACATGGAAAGTTCCGCTTTATCCCGGAACTGAAAAAGTTGGGACAGGGACTGGAAAAAATCGGATTTGGTTCGGTGATCAAGGTGTTGCTGGAGTTCACCAGACCTTTTTGGCAGGAACCGGCCTGGTATGAAAGGGCCGGAAGTCCGGCCCAGGGACTGGGCATGTTTTTCTCTGAACAACGCATCCCCACCTGGTGGACCCAGTATCCTGCTCCCTCCAGCCTGCTCACCGGATGGCTGGGCGGACCAGGGGCGGCATCCCTTTCACAAAAGAGGATGGGTTCATCGGATCTGATTTCCCTTTCCCTGCAATCCCTGTCTGAAATATTCCGTTCGGATGAAAACGAGCTCCGCTCCCTGCTCCGGGCGGGCCTGGCAGTGGACTGGACCCGGGACCCTTATTGTCTCGGATCCTATTCTTATGATACGGCGAACAACGGGGAGGCGCGGAAGACCATAGCCGAGCCCGTGGAGCAAACCCTGTTTTTTGCCGGGGAAGCAACCTGGGAAGGTTCCTCTATGGGAACAGTGGAGGCAGCGCTCCAAAGCGGATTACGCGCTGCGGGCCAGCTGGCAGTCTTCCGGTAAGGGATGGACTGCTGCCAGCGACGGTAGAAAATTGAAAAACTAAGCGTGCTTATTTTCCGACTTCCAGCACTTCAAAGGTGCCCGGGAGCATTGGAGGCCTCTGACGGGGACGCTCTGCGGTGGGTGCCGGAGTCGGTCCGAATTCTGCGGTCGGCAGGAACAGCCGGTGGGTTTTGGTATCCACGGTGGATGTTCTTGCTCCCCTCTTGGTGGTTGCATTTTCCACCACCTCGAAATGCTCGGGATCGACTTCCTTCACGATGGTCAGGGTACCATCTCCGTTGGAGGAGAATGCGAAACCTGGTCCAGGATCGAAATCCGTTCCGTCGCAACCTTCCCCGATGGGGAGTTCTGCCAGTACAGCGCCGGTTTCAGCATTCATCACCACCATCAACTTGTTACGACAACCGATGAAGAGCCGGTGGTGCTTGCGGTCGATCGCCAGGCCGGAGGGGGATTCCCCTTTTCCCGTAGGCCAGTGATTGAGGATGGCCCAGTCGGATACCCGGATCTGTTCCACTTCGCTTTTACTTTCAATGTTGACATAAACAAATCCTGCGCCATCGGAAACCGCAGTTTCAGGACGGCCTCCCAGGGGAAGGGTCTTTACCACCTTGTCGGTGGCAGCATCAATCATGGTCATTGCCTGGGCCCTGCCATCGTTGGCGATGACCGTTTTGGAATAATCCTCATATAATATTCCGTCAGGCCCTTCGCCGGTAGGGACGGAATCCATCACCTCGTTGGTTTTCAGGTTGAAAACGGTTACCATGCTGGACCTTCCATCGCTGATGAATCCCTTATTGAACTGCGGTGCGAACACGATCCCGTGCACCCCGGGGGTATAGTCAATCACGCCAATGGAATCTCCGTTGCGCTCATCCAACACGATCACCGCATTGCCATGGGAGACATAAATCCTTTTGGATTCAGGATTCACATTGATATAGTCCCAACCTCCCGGGCTCTTTAAATGGAATTCCCGGAGCAGTTTGTATCCGGGATCCTGGGCCTGGCAGGTA
>DATKSX010000039.1:0-2552 GCA_035531415.1 Chitinophagaceae bacterium | reverse complement strand
CATCACAAAGGAGGGATGGCCGGTGCCGCAGCCCAGATTGACCAGCCTGCCTTCAGCCAGGAGGAGGACATCTTTACCATCGATGGTGTATTTATCGACCTGGGGTTTGATTTCCACCCGGGTTTTCCCATAACGCCCATTCAGCCAGGCCATATCGATTTCAATATCGAAATGCCCGATGTTGCAGACGATGGCCTTGTCCTTCAGCAGCCTGAAATGCGATTCGGTAATGATGTCCCTGCAACCTGTGGCAGTCACGATGATATCGGCCTGGCGGACGGCATCAATCATCTTCATCACGGCATAGCCGTCCATGGCGGCCTGGAGGGCGCAGATCGGGTCGATCTCCGTCACGATCACCCGGGCCCCTGCCCCGCGCAGGGACTGGGCCGATCCTTTCCCCACATCTCCGTAGCCGGCAACCACGGCCACTTTCCCGGCCATCATGATGTCTGTTGCCCGGCGGATTGCGTCCACACAGCTTTCCCGGCACCCGTATTTGTTGTCAAACTTGGACTTGGTGACCGAATCGTTCACATTGATGGCCGGTAGGGGAAGGGTTCCCTTCTCCATCCGTTCGTAGAGCCGGTGCACTCCCGTGGTGGTTTCCTCGCTCAGGCCACGGATATGATGGACCAGCTCGGTATATTTATCCAGGACCATATTGGTCAGGTCCCCGCCGTCGTCCAGGATCATGTTCAGCGGCCGGTCCTGACTGCCGAAAAACAGGGTTTGCTCGATGCACCAGTCGAATTCCTCCGCATTCATGCCTTTCCAGGCGAATACCGGGATCCCCGCGGCAGCAATGGCCGCGGCGGCATGGTCCTGGGTGCTGAATATATTGCAGGAACTCCAGCGCACTTCCGCGCCCAGATGAACGAGGGTCTCGATCAGGACCGCGGTCTGGATGGTCATGTGCAGGCAGCCCGCGATCCGGGCGTTCTTCAGGGGCTGGGATCTGCCATATTCTTCCCGGAGGGCCATCAGACCGGGCATTTCGGCCTCGGCCAGCTCTATTTCCTTCCTTCCCCAGGCAGCAAGGGACAGGTCCCTGACTTTATAGGGGAGGGCAAAATCAATGCGGGGCGTGGAAAGAGTAGGCATGGGATATAAATTTTCGCAAAATTACGGATAATCCAAGACTTGGACCGGGCCGGGAACTTTTGGCCACTCAGTTTCCGGGCGAAAGCGGTAGGCGCATAATATAATCATTCATAAAAAAGCCTCCGCCGATGGGGATATCCACCTCCCGGAGCACCCGGAAGCCCAGCCGTTCATAGAATTTGCGGGCGGGATTGAAGCGGTTAACATTCAGTTCCAGAAAGGTAACCAGGGATGTTTTCGCCTCCCCGATCACCTGATCCATCAGCATTTTTCCGATTCCGGAACCCTGGGAAGAAGGAAGAACATAAAGCTTATGCAGTTTGAATCCTTCCCCTCCCAGGGAACCAAAGGAAGCAAATCCCAGGGGCTCCTCCTCCCGGAAGGCCAGGAGGAACCGGTGACCATCCTGACTGATCTGCCGCTCCAGGGAGGAATTGGAATAAAGCAGGTCCATCATATAGCGGATTTGTTCCGGGGAAAGGATGGAACTATAGGCAGCAGGCCAGATTTTTTCAGCCAACCCCCGGACCAGGGGCATATCTGTTACCGAAGCAGGCAGGATCCGGATCACTTTAACCATTGCGGGCCCTTTTTTTCCGTTGCTCCAGCCACCCGGTGAATGCTTCCCGGGAAAGGCTGCTCAGGTTGGACCGGGGAGACAGGCCTCCTTTCTGGGCTGCGAGGACCCCATACCGGATATCTTCAAAGCCCTTAATGGAATGGGCATCCGGATCAATGGAGATCATCAGGCCCAGGTCCTGGGCCCTTGCGATCCAGGTCCAGTCCAGGTCCAGCCTGCTGGGATGGGAATTGAGTTCCACCACCACTTCCCTTTCCCTGCAAAGCCCGAGGATCCGCTCATGGTCCACCGGATATCCTTCCCTGCTGAGCAGCAGCCTGCCGGTGGGGTGTCCCAGTATGTTGGTATAGGGATTGCAGATCGCAGTCTCAATCCGGCTCATGGCCTTCTCCAGGGTCATTTTCAGGTTGGAATGAACTGAAGCAATGACCAGGTCGAAGGTGGAAAGCAATTCGTTTGAATAATCCAGGGAGCCGTCAGAGAGGATATCGGATTCAATGCTCCTGAAAATCCGGAAAGGAGCGAATTTTTCGTTCAGTTCCCCGATCAGCAGATGCTGCTCCCGGACCTTTTCGGGTTTGAGGCCCTGGGCATAGAAAGCCGATTGGGAATGATCGCTGATGACCAGGTATTCATAACCCCGGGCGATGGCTGCGGCAGCCATTTCCTCCAGGGTGTTGGTTCCGTCACTCCAGTTGCTATGGCAATGGATGATGCCCCGGATATCCTTTTCTCCGATCAACTCTCCATGACCAGGTAGGGTGATCGTCCTTTGCAACATCCCCTGTTCCCGCTGGGCGGGGGCCATGGGCATTACCCCGGCTGCCCGAAAAAGGGATTCCTCGTCGGCTGCGGTGGAAAGGAGGAG
>DATKSX010000038.1:0-7425 GCA_035531415.1 Chitinophagaceae bacterium | reverse complement strand
GATTTCAAAGGATACCGGGGCGGAAGGATCAACCAGGTGCTTCAATCCATGAAGGACATCACCATCCATGACATGGAAAAGCTCCAGACCGAGGTCTATAATTCCTTTGCCGCTGAAGCCCTTCCCTTCATGCTTTCCCATCTTCAGGTCGCCGGTCTTGGTGCCTCCGAAAGGATTTGGCTGGATTCCCTGCGCGGCTGGAACCTCAATAATGAACCTTACGAAACCGGCCCCTCCCTGTTCCATCTCTGGTGGGACAGTCTTTATGCCGATTTGTGGAGCGGATACCTTCCCAAGGCTGCATCCCCGGTTCCCCAACCGGACGACAAGGTCACCATCGAGCTGGTGGAGGCCGATACCGGCCTGCATTTCCTGCGCCGCATTCCGCCCCGGATCCGGGACATCCGGGCGATGGACCTGGACGCCTTTCACAAAGCCATGGGCGAGGCGACCCGGGCCGGGGGCCGTCATTTGCAATGGGGAATTTTCCAGGGAACCGATATCATGCACCTGGCCCGGCTGGCCGCCTTTAGTTATATGGGTCTGTATACGGGAGGCGGGGAACATATCGTCAACGCGACCAAGAGAGCCCATGGCCCCTCCTGGAGGATGATCGTGCAATTGTCCGACCCGGTGCGTGCGGTAGGTATCCTGCCGGGTGGGGAAAGCGGAAATCCAGGCAGCAGGTTCTATGGGGATATGATCCCGGACTGGGTGGCCGGCAGGTATTATCCGTTGCATTTCATGAGCCGCAACCACCCGAAGGACCCGGATATCCGCTATATTGTCCAATATTCCCGGTAAAATATGAGAACCATCTTACAGCTTCTGATCACTGCTGTTTTGGCCTTCCTGGTGGGCCTGGTACTCCCCTGGTGGAGCGCGGTGGCGATTTCCTTCCTGGTTTTCCTGGCCCGGCCCCGGCGCCCATTTGCCGGATTCTGCATCGCCTTTCTGGCAATTTTTCTCCTTTGGATCAGCCTCTCTTACTATATGGACGTTCAAAATGACCATATCCTTTCCGGCCGGATGTCCCTTTTGATTTTTCACCATCGCAGCAGCCTGCTGATCCTGGTTGTGGGTGCTCTGGTCGGGGCCATCCCTTCCGGTTTTGCTGCAATGACAGCCTGTTTGATCCGGAGGGGAAGCAAAAAAAAGCTGCCTAGTTTCGGTCAGTTTTACACCCGCCCGCATTGAAAGGCCCGGAACGTTTCAGGCAGGAAATTCCGCATGAGCATTCGGTCGCCCTGATCCCCCAGAAGGTCCGGCGCCGGATCCGGGAATTTTCAGGCGGCCTCCGAATGGGCCGGTGCCGTTCATTTCCATTAATTTTGCAGCGCTGGCTCCTGCTGCCAGCCCACTATGGCACTGCATAACCGCGTATCTAGGGCAGAATTGAAGAAAAGGGCTGAATCGGAGGAGGTGACCCGCATTACCCTTTCCTTCTATCGGTATACCCCAATCCCGGATCCCCCCGCCTTGCGCAATGAACTTTACTTGGGCCTGGAACAACTGGGCGTTTTCGGAAGGATTTATGTCGCCCCGGAAGGAATCAATGGACAGACCTCGGTACCCGGAGCCTGTTTCGGTCAGTTTAAAGATTTTCTGTATGGTATTGCTTTCCTGAATGGCATGCGCCTGAACACAGCAGTTGAACCGGGAGGCAAATCCTTTTGGATGCTTCAGGTCAAGGTCCGTTCCAAAATCGTCGCGGACGGCATCACCGATCCTGACTTCACCATGTCCCGGGCAGGGCATTACGTGGATGCCTTGGCTTTCAACCACCTGACGGACGACCCCGGAACAGTTGTGGTAGATATGCGCAACCATTATGAATATGAGGTGGGGCATTTTAAAGGAGCAGTGGCCTTGCCTTCCGATACCTTCCGCGAGCAGCTCCCCATGGCCCTGGAACAATTGAAGGACTTTAAGGACAAACCCATTGTCCTGTATTGCACGGGGGGGATCCGCTGCGAAAAAGCCAGCGCTTACCTGCTCCATCACGGATTTTCACAGGTTTACCACCTGGAGGGAGGTATCACAGAATATGCCCGGAGGGTTGCCGCCGATGGACTTCCCAACAAGTTCAAGGGAAAAAATTTCGTGTTCGACGCAAGAATGGGGGAAAGGATCTCCGGAGAGATCATCAGTCATTGCCACCAGTGCGGCAAGCCCTGTGACACCCATACCAATTGCCTCAACCCGGGTTGTCACCTGCTTTTTATTCAATGCGCAGATTGCGCCCGGAAATATTCGGGATGTTGCAGCGCCGAATGCCAACAGGTCATGAATCTCCCTGCCGAAAAACAAAAAGCCCTGAGAAAGGGCAAAAACAAGGGAGTGATGATCCAGGGCCCTTCCTCCCCAAGGCTGCGGGGAAGGCCCAACCTCCTTCCCCTCCGGGATGGACCGGGAGGAAATCCGGGCGGATCCTGATCCCGCAACTCTTAACCCTGTTTCCAGGTGACATCTCCCTTCGCGTTATAAATGGGGAAAGGGAAAGTGACCATAGATTTTCCCAACCAGATTTCCAATTTCAACTTCCTGTCCGGGCTTCAGCGTCCGGGTGAACTCCAGGAAGGAAGCATACCTGTTGCGGTCCATAAAAATGCTGTACAGATCCGGCAACCTTTTCACGGTTGTGGAATCACTCAGCCCCGGCCATTTCGGAGGCCAGGGTATGGGATGAGAGGATGGATTCTGGTCCACGCTGAAAAGCACTTCAAACCGGTCCGGAATCCATACCGTGTCCTTCGGGTCGCCGAAATGAATGATCCGCCGGAAAGCTTCCCGGAACGCCAGGGGAATCCTTTGGCTGACCAGCCCGGAACTGTCCCGGACATTTCCGTAAACCCGGATGGACTTCACGGAATCGAAATTCAGGATCAGCTGGAAACTGGGCTGATTGGGCAGGTCACTGGCCTGGATCCGGTCCGGAAGGCCCATCAGCGAATCGGTAAGGTCCAGGTCGAAGATGAGCAGTTGGGTGGCCGCGCGGGTGAACCGTTCCTCCCGGAATTCCCGGGTCGATCCATGCTGCACTTTATAAATTACCTGGCCCGAACTGTAAATAACAAAATCCGGCTCGTTGAGGGCCAGCAATTCTTTCCCCGGATGGAATTCCTGCAAAATCACCAGCGGTTCACCGAACCTTTGGGCCAGGGACTGTCCCGGGCAGGAGAGCGTCCGGGATCCCAGGACCAGGAAGGTCAATGCGGCAAACCTGAAGACAGATTTCAATCGGATGCGGGTTTAAGGGGGATTTCCAGCCGAACCGGTATCCCGGAATCCGTGACCCCCTGGAAACTGGCCCTGAATTTTCCGGAAAGGTTCAATCCGGGTATCTGGATCTGGATATCACCCGTGGAATCCAGTTGGATATCGGCATTCCAGTACCGGTCCGGGGAGATCAGGGGTTTGGAGGGACCCGGGTTTTCAAAACCCGCCAGGGTCAGGGGGAGAATATGATCATTCTTCGTCGCCAGCCCTCCGCCTCCCTTCCGGGTGAACACCAGGATCACTCCCATGCCACCCAGGGAACCATACTCTGCTGCTCCACGAAGGACCTGCATGGAATCAATGTCGGCTGTGTTCAGGTTCTCCAGGGCGGATAAATCCGGAAATTCAACCCCGTCAATAACAAGCAGGGGGTCCGCCTGGGCATGGAAGCTTCCAATTCCTCCGATGATCACATGGTAACTGCCTCCCAGAACGATTACCTGCACGCCGTTGAGGGTCCGCAGCGCATCAAAAGGATTGGTGAAATGAATGATTTCATCCCCAAGGATGGTATTGGAGTTATGAAACTGCCTTGGTTGGCGCCGATCCTTTACAACCACCGTATCCAGTTTTTTATTCAAATTTCCCCGGGCCGGTTCAGGAAGGTTTCGGGCAACGGGACCCTGGCCCGGAAGGGTAAAGTCGGCCGGAAGCCGGAGGGCGGAAGTGCTGTCGATGATGAACTTGGGTTGGCCCTCACGTCCCTTTTTATCACGGGAAAGACTCAGTAAATAAACAGAGGAATCCGGGATGGCCATGTTCCGGAATAAAAATCTTCCCGCGGCATCCGTGGTATCTGTAAAGGAGGCACCGCCCTGGTGCGAAATCAGGCTGATCAGCCGGTCCGTAACCGGTTTTCCGGATTCGTCCAGGACCTTTCCTCCGAGCACCTGGGCCATTTCCGGGGGATGGTTGAACCGGATCCTGGGACCCCCAAGGATTTCCTCCCAGGGAGTATCTTTCCAACCCTGGATCATCAGGCGAAGCCCGTTTGCTGTTGCTTTCGCGGAATCTCCAGGGAAAGAAGCATCTGGATCCAAATCCATTTCTTCATTTCCAACGGAAAGGTTTTGTGCCGGGGCCTGCAACTCCATTGCCCCGGAATCCGAAGCAACCAGGTAAAAGGCTCCGGAAAGGCTCCCCGGTCCCGGAGCGATCCCCCGGATCGAAAGGGTAACCAGGGCCCCGGCATTTCTGGTCACCTGGCAGGAAAACAGGGGATTTCGGTCGGGAAGAACCCACCTTTCTGCAAGAGGCTTCAGGTCCAGACTGAAAACGGCAATGCGCACGATTCCCTGCAAATAAGTCTGGAGTGGGATGTTCACGGCATAGGCATCCGTACCATAGGCGGCAAATCCGACCTTTCCTCCCCAGATGGCGACCAGGATGGTCCGGGTCGCGGCCGGAATGGAATCTCCAGGTACAACAGTTGCCCGGATCTGATCACCAGCTATTTCAGTATGCAGGATGTAGGCCTGCGGAGCAGCTTTCGGCAGGGTATCGATAACGGTGCCGCCATCCCCAAAGCGGGTGCGGGCGGTCAGGATCCTTTTGGCGGACACCGGCACCTGAAAACTTCCAAGTCCGTCGGCCCCGCATTGAAAATCGGCAACCGATTCCCCCCGGTCATTGGTGATTTGGCCGCTCACTGCTGCGGGCCCACCCCCGGGTCCCGTGGCCTGGAAGGCGACCGTATTGGAATATCCTCCCACTAGGTGGCCGGATTCCGGAAAGAATCGGACCTGGTCCCGACCCGTTGAGGGGGAAGGCGCCTGATTTAGCGAATGGGGAGCCGGGCTGCCGATAAAAAGAGTTTTAGTGCTGTAATCCCTGCCGGGGAAATTGAGCATCCACCGCGTATAAGCCACCAGGTAAATCTTTCCGGTATCCAGTTTCCGGGGAAGGGCAAAAAAACCGGTCAGGTGATTGGCATCCTGGCGCAACAGCAGGCTGCCCAGGACAGAACCGTTTCCCCGCAACAGGGCAACATGGAGCAGGTTGCTTTGCCCCGAAGGGGTAAGATCCTTGGGATCCAGGATATAAGCCTTGAACCAAATGGTGTCCCCGGGCTCGTAATATAACCGGTCCGTAACCAGGGGCACTTCTTCCCTTGGAACGGCATACCAGGAATTAATCTTTTCAATCAGCTGTCGGACGGGGTCGGGTTGTTGAAGGGTCCCGGCCATCAGCTTTCCAGCAGGCATCAATCCCGCACAAATCAGCAAAAGGATTTTTAAAGCATTTTTCATGTCAGGGTCGGGGCTGAAAACAAGGGATGACCGGTATGAATCCGTAGGCCCGAAAGCTGTTCCCGCAGGTAAGCTCCTGGAAGGCAAAACAAAACCGGGCCTCGTGATGAAGATAAGAATTTTTCGGGGTGAGTGGGGTCCCCGGAATGGGGACCGGGAAGCTCAGATCATTCTGCATCCATTCCGGATTCCATTTCCAGCAGCCTTTGGAATACGGCTTCATACTGGCGGGTCAGGGCCTCCAGGCGGTCCACAGCATCCTTGTAACGGGATTCGAATTCCAGAAACCGGGGCCTGTCCGCATAGATTTCAGGGGAACCCAGGCTGGATTCCAGCTGGTCCTTGTTCTGCTGGAGTTCTCCAATCCGGGCTTCCAGATCTTTGAATTTCTTCTGTTGCCTTTGAAGTTCCCTGCGGGCATCCCGGTTTTCCCGGGTTTGGCGGGGCTTTTCGGAAGCTGGCTCAGGTTCCGTTGCAGAAGCCGGCTTTGGACCGGGCGCTTCCCTGGTGCCCTGCTGTTGTTCCCGGGAGGCTTTCCACTGCTCCCATTCGGCGAACTTCCCGCTGAATTCGACGATCTTTCCGTCTACAATCTCCCAGATCTTGTTGGCGGTCTGCTGCACGAAATACCGGTCGTGGGAAACCAGGATATAGCTGCCCTGGTATTGGTGGAGGGCATCCAACAGCATTTCCACTGAATTGATGTCGAGGTGGTTGGTGGGCTCATCAAGCAGCAGGAAATTTGCCCTGCTGATAATGGTTTTGGCCAGGGCAACCCGGGCTTTTTCCCCACCTGAAAGCAACCGGATCTTTTTGAATACGTCATCGCCTGAAAAGAGGAAACAACCCAGCAGGCTGCGCAGTTCCAGCTCGGATTTCCCGCTTCCGCAACCTTGGAGTTCCTCCAGGATGGTGTTATCCGGATGCAGGGATTCCAGTTGGTGCTGCGCGTAAAAGCTCGACACCACCTGGTGGCCGCCGACCCGGGTGCCTTCGAAGGGTTCGGTGCCCGCGATGATCCGCAGCAGGGTAGACTTTCCCTTTCCATTGGCTCCGATCAGGCCGATCTTATCGCCGCGGTTGATCTCCGCGCTGGCCTGGTCCAGAACGGTCAGGGATCCAAAATGTTTGGATACTTCCTTCAGGGTGCACAGGACCTTTCCCGGCGTTTTGTCCACGCTGAAGCTGATCCGGATTTTTGCGGCTGCGTTATCCACCTCGGCAACCCGTTCCAGTTTATCCAGGCGTTTCAGGGCGCTCTGGGCCTGGGCGGCCTTGGTGGCCTTGGCGCGGAACCGTTCGATAAACCGTTCCTGCTGGCGGATATAATCCTGCTGATTTCCATAAGCCCGTTGCTGCAGCAGCCTCCGTTCGGCCTTCTGCGTTTCAAAAAAACTGTAATTGCCGTTGTAGGAATGGAGCTGGAATTGGTAAAGTTCCACCGTCCGGTTGACCATCCGGTCCAGGAAGTACCGATCATGCGATACAATGATTACAGTACCTTGATAATGGACCAGGTACCTTTCCAGCCATTCAATGGAGGGAAGGTCCAGGTGATTGGTCGGTTCATCCAGCATCAGCAGGTCAGGTTGCTGGAGGATCATGCGGGCCAGCAGGACCCGCATCCTCCAGCCTCCGGAGAATTCGTTATAGGGTCTGGCCAGATCGCTGGTGGAAAATCCCAGCCCTTCCAGGATGGCTTCAGTCCGGTGGGTGATCTCATAGCCGTTCAGGGCCTCCAATTCATGGAGCAGGTCGCTGTATCGGGTGAGCAGGCGCTGGTCCTGGACCCCCTCAAGCCGGGCGGTCACTTCTTCGAGTTCCTTTTGAAGCTCCAGTACCCGTTCAAAGGCGGTACGGGCCACGCTGGTGATGGAATCGGTAGTTTCAAAGCTCA
>DATKSX010000037.1:0-3935 GCA_035531415.1 Chitinophagaceae bacterium | reverse complement strand
AGAACATCATCCGCAAGTGTATTCACCGGGCCAAACCGGTGATTGTGGCCACCCAGATGATGGAAAGCATGATGGACCGGGTGAAACCCAACCGCAGCGAAATCACCGACGTGGCGAATGCCGTCCTGGAAGGAGCCGATGCGGTCATGCTCAGCGGGGAGACCGCCACGGGCCAGTTTCCGGAACTGGTCGTGGAAACCATGAAGAAGATCATCGAAGAGGTGGAAAAGGAGGATATTATCTATAACCGCAACCTGACCCCCCAAAAGCATTCCCCGAGTTTCCTCAGCGACGCCCTTTGCTATAACGCCTGCAGAATCGCCGAAGAGGTCAATGCGGACGCACTGATCGGAATGACCCAGAGCGGATATACCGGGTTCATGCTTTCCAGTTACCGGCCCAAGGCATCCCTGTACATTTTCACAAAAGAAAAAAGCCTTGTCAACCAGCTAAGCCTCAGCTGGGGGGTAAGAGCCTTTTATTACGCGGAAGAGGAAAGTGTGGACTCCATCATCTTCGACCAGATCAGCATCCTTCGGGAACGGGGATTCATCCGCAAGGGGGATGTAGTGGTCAACACGGGAAGCATACCCGTCGCCCAACATATTCCCACCAACATGCTCAAGATCACCAAAGTGGAATAAACCGGGCCCCGGGGTTACCTCCTGGAGCACGCCGGAGCCACCTCCCAAATTGGATTTGATGCGCCGTCCCTACATCTTCACCCCGCTCGTGGCCGCTACGGCCCTGGTTGTTCTTGGATTTTTACCGGTACGGGGCCAAAACGCGGTTCTTTCTGTCCGTTGGAATAAAGTGGTCCGGGTTTCCCAAACAACAGCCACCCTACAGGTTGTAGCCAATCCCATGCTCCGCAGGAATTCCCCCATCCACCAGGGTACCTTCAGGGCCCTGAGGGAGCTGGGCGCCGATTTTGTTCGGTACGTGCCCTGGTTTCCTTATCCCCATCTGGCCGTCGCGGAACTCCGGGCCCCTACGCGGGATTCCACGTTCTGGGATTTCAGCAAGACCGATCCCCTCATGGAAGATTTAATGGAGGCCACCTCGGGCCATACCACCGTCATCAATTTCAGCACCATCCCGGCCTGGATGTTCCAAACCGATCATCCCATACCCTACCCTGCTGATCCGGACCTGGTATCCTGGGGGTATAGCCAGGGAACCAGACTCCGTGATACCACCCTGAAAGAACTCACCGGGTATTATTCCAGACTCCTGATGTGGTACACTCTGGGAGGGTTCCGGGACGAACACGGAGTATTCCACCGTTCCGGCCACCATTACCAGATCCCTTATTGGGAAGTCCTTAACGAGCCAGACCTGGAACATAACTTTTCCCCCGAGACCTATACCCGGATTTACGACTCGGTAGTGCTCGCCCTGAGGAAGGTTTCCCCGCATACCCGGTTCGTCGGTATGGCAGTCGCTTTTGAGACCAACCCGCAATGGTTTGAATATTTCCTGGATCCGGCCCACCACAAGGCAGGGGTCCTGCCGGATGGGATTTCCTATCATTTTTACGGCACCCCGGATGCGGCGGGCCTCTCTCTGGACCAAATCCAGTACTGCTTTTTTGACCAGGCAAACGATTTCCTGGACAAGGTTCGGTATATTGAAAGCATCCGCCTCCGCCTGGCTCCAAAAACCTTCACAGATGTCGATGAGCTGGGCAATATCCTGGGAGATTCCTACACGGATTCGATTCCCCCAGGTTACTGGAATTTATCCGGGGCCATGTTCGCTTACACTTTCCTGGAATTGCAGCGAATGGGCATCGACGTCGTGGGGGAATCCCAGCTGGTGGGGTACCCGACCCAATATCCGGATGTAAGCATGATGGACTGGACCAATGGAAAGCCGAATTCCAGGTACTGGGTTCTGAAACTTATCCGGGATAACCTGGGCCCCGGGGACACCCTGGTGGCAACCGGGGCCGGTTCAGACCAGATCGCAGCCCAGGCATACCGGACAAACAAAGGAAAAAAATTGCTGGTCATCAATAAAAGGAACCAGGCGATCCATCTCAGGCTTTCAGGGGTCATTGGAACCGTGCAGATGGATTATGTGGATCAAAGCACAGGTGAAAATCCCCCGGCCCGCACTGGTGTCCCGGCAGAAAATATCCCCCTGGCCCCTTTCTCTGTCGCTCTGATCAACCTCCGGGGTTCCAGCCTGAACCCCTGAAGGCGAACCGGGAAAGGAATACCGGTGGATCACCCCGCCCCTTCAGACCATTCCGGTAAAGCAGGGGTATTCCAAATACCCGCATCGGAGCCATACATCCGGCGATCGGGTAAAACCGGAGCGGGTTAAACTTCCCAAATTTTTATGAATGGCAAGGAAAAATTATTTACCTTCAAGTTCTGACCAGAAAAGCCAGGAATCGTACAATCAGGCACAAACAAACTTCGGGAGCTGTATCATCAATTTATATTTCATTTTTTTACCCCGATGCTTCTGCTCCAATTGCGAAAAACAGGAATGGCTATAACATTTTAATTACCCCCTTCACCTTATGGTCCCAAATTGCCGGCCACGCTTCGGCTCAGAAAGCAGACTTTAAGGGGTTTTTTGTTCCCGCAAGGGATCACGGCATGCGGGAAAATGGACTTTCCGAAAGAATATATATAAAAGGATACACCGGCCATGGCCCGCAAAAAAGGGGAACGGATGGCCAGCAAACACCGGTAATTTTCGGTGGGGCATTTTTGGAGGAATAAAATTCTGCAGTCATGAAAAGGCTTAAAATCGGCATAATAGACCTGGTTTGCAAACGCCCCACGAACACCCTGTGGGCCCGCATCATGCATGCCAACCTGGCCAGCATTATGCCCCAGGTCATTGCTACCTGGTGTGAACAGGAAGGTCATGAAGTAACCCTGATATGCTATACCGGCCAGGAAGACCTTGTTCGGGAATTGCCCAAAGGAGTCGACCTGGTCATCATCGGATCCTTCACCCAGGCAGCCCTGCTCGCCTACGCCCTGAGCAACTATTTCCGAAAGCAGGGTGTCGTGACGGTACTGGGAGGCCCGCATGCGCGTTGTTACCCCGATGATGCCATCCAATATTTCGATTATGTCCTGGGATTCACGAACCGGTCCATCATTGCTGAGGTTTTGAATAACTGCGTTCCGCAAAAACCGGTTGGAAGGCAATTGTCCGCAGGGAAGCAACCCTCCCAATTATGCGGAGTCCAGGAACGCTGGAAATTTATAAAACCCACCCTGGACAAAGCTCCATTTCTCAAAATCGTTCCCATGCTGGGAAGTGTTGGGTGCCCCTACACCTGCTCTTTCTGCATTGATTCCGAGGTCCCGTATCAGCCCCTGGATTACCAGACCATCGCTGCCGATCTTCGGTTCCTGCTCACTAAATTCAAGAAGCCCTGGGTGGTCTGGCATGATCCGAATTTCGGAATCCGGTTTGACGAAAGCCTGGATGCCATTGCTTCGGCTGCGCCTTTGAAAAGCTTTTCCTTTATCGCGGAAAACAGTTTGTCCATCTTGTCAGAACCCCATCTGAAAACCTTACAGAAAAACGGGTTCATGGCCCTGTTGCCAGGTATAGAATCCTGGTATGAATTGGGAAATAAATCGGGAACCTCCAGGATCGCGGGAGAGCAAAAAGTCCATCAGATTTCCGACCATATCAATACCATATTCCGGTACGTCCCCTACGTGCAGACTAATTTCGTAATTGGCCTGGATAGCGATGCGGGACCAGAGCCCTTCGAGCTCACCAAAAAATTCCTCGACCGCTCCCCCAGCGCTTTCCCGGGATATTCCCTGCTTACCTGCTTTGGAGAGGCCGCGCCTCATAACCTGGATTATCAAAAGGCAGGAAGGGTCCTTCCCTTCCCTTTCCATTTTCTCAACAACCACCTGGCGATGAACATCAAGCCCAAAAATTATGAA
>DATKSX010000036.1:0-4074 GCA_035531415.1 Chitinophagaceae bacterium | reverse complement strand
GAACTGGACTTTCGTTGTCCTGTGGCAGTTGATGCACCATCCCATGGAAAGGTTGGCATACTGGTAGACCTGGTTTTCATCGGTGATCGGGCCATGGCAGGTCTGGCATTGCACTTTCCCCACCACCACATGCTGGGAATGGTTGAAGTACACGAAATCGGGAAGGTTATGGATCTTCACCCAGGCGATGGGCCTGCCCGGACGGGTATATTTCTTCTGGGTTTGATCCCACCCGATATAATCATAGAGCTTGTGGATCTCGGTGGTGCCGTCGATGGTCTTCCCGTTAAAGTCAGTCAGGGTGGGTCCGCTGTATCCGCTGATGGAGGTGTGGCAGTTCATGCAGATGTTCGGCGAAGGGATCATGGCCTGCTTGCTTTTCTCGGCCCCCGCATGGCAGTACAGGCAATTGATCTGGTTGAGCCCGGCATGAACATGGTGGGAAAAGAAGATGGGCTGGGTTGGTTCATAGTTCTGCTGACGCCCGAGATGCACCGCAGCATCGGTGAGGAAATACCCGGCGACCAGGAACAGCACCACCGATACGATGGCGATATACCCCTTGTTGCGGTAGATAGGGATCGGCTCAACCA
Source organism: Chitinophagaceae bacterium (assembly GCA_035531415.1). GTDB lineage: Bacteria > Bacteroidota > Bacteroidia > Chitinophagales > Chitinophagaceae > JANWKA01. The sequence continues at coordinate 3,481 of DATKSX010000036.1, read as the reverse complement.
CGGTTTCTCCCTGCTTCTCGCTGGCCAGCCTGCTCAGGTTGCTGTTGATCTGCATCAGGATCAGGGCCATGATGGCCAGCACCAGGGTGAGCAGGCCATATAGTAGGCTGTTGTCGCTTCCGGTGGGTTGGGTAGATCCGGCGGGCTGGTTGGCCGGGGTGCTCTTTTGGGCCAGTTCTCCGGCCACCTTGACATAATCCAGTACATCATTAATGTCCTGGTCGGTCAGCTGCGGAAAAGAGGGCATCACGATGCTGAACTTCGCCTGCAGGCCCAGGGCATACTTGTCCCCGCCCTGAAGGATCGCCTGGGGATTATGAACCCAGTTGTAAATCCATTTCCGGCCTCCAGGAACCTCATTTTCCTTCCCGAAAAGGAAGGGACCGGTGGCGTCCACCATAATCCGGTGGCAGGAGGCACAATTAGCGGCAAAAATGATCTTTCCTTTATCGGAATCGGCGCATGAAGCTTTTGGAAAGGAACAGAGAAAGAGGAGCGCAAGGATGGGGAAAAAGAATATTTTTTGGCGGCCCTTCAGGTAATTTCTGTTCACAATAAGGACAATTTAATATTAAATTTAGCCTGATTATTTTTTCAAAAGCGCCCCAAAAGTAACACAGAATGTTGACAATTTGTCAACAAAATCAAAAAAAACTATCCAGTGCTGATACGGGTTGTAGCGGATTGGAGGAATATCTTCCGGTAAATTTTTATATGTAAAAACAATCCGCGGTTCATGCTGTTTTTTGTTCCTTTGGACCGTGGATGGAACCCATCCTGACTCCAGGGGGAACAGGAATTATCGGACCGAAAATCAAACCCGTGAAGGAAGAACGACCCTTAAGGAAATTGGTGATTTTCGCCTCAGGGAGCGGGACCAACGCGGAAAAGATCATTACCCATTTCCAGGGTTCCGGATTGGCCACCGTATCGCTGATCGTATGCAATAACCCCAAAGCCGGGGTGATCGAAGTGGCTTCCCGGCATGGAATCCCCGTGGATCTGATCGACCGTAAAAGGCTCAACGACCCCTCCGGACTGTCTGCGACCCTGCTTCGCTTACCGGCTGACCTGATTGTCCTGGCCGGCTTCCTCTGGAAAGTTCCGGACCACCTGGTCCGCCTGTTTCAGGGAAAAATCCTCAACATTCATCCCGCCCTGTTACCCAAATTCGGGGGGAAAGGCATGTTTGGCAACCATGTTCACGAAGCGGTGGTTCGGGCAGGGGAAAACCTGAGCGGGATCACCATTCACCTCGTGAATGAGCGTTACGATGAGGGCCCCACCCTGCTGCAACGCACGGTTCCGGTGGATCCCTCGGATACCCCGGTCAGTTTGGCACAGAAAGTGCAAAAGCTTGAACATGAATGGTATCCGCAGGTGATCGAACAGTTCCTTAAAAATAACCCCTGACCCAGGTGGTTTGGGTTAAATTGCGGCCATGCCCAACGGGATGAAACGGATTATTACCTTATGGGTCCTGCTGTTGGTTTGGTGGATGCCCTCCAGGGCCCAGGACTCCGCACATTACCATACCTTCCTCAAATTCAACCCGAGCACCATCACCAACGAACTGGATTTCTATGTGGAGCAGGAGCTATCGTCCTCCATGAGCCTCGAGGCCGGGGGAGGGTTCATCTTCACTGATTATTGGGACCTGCTGCTCAACAAGATGAATTTCGGAGAGATCAAACCCAATATCAGTGAATACCAGTATCTGCATGGAATGGGATACGATGCCCGGATCGGACTGAGGTATTATATTATTTCCAGCTATTCCAGGGCCAACCGGGCCCGGGGCACCTATTTCGAGCCGATATTCCTATTCAAGAAAGTCATATATCCAAATAACCGGACGACCGTTGATGCCCAGGACTATTGGAGTCATGCCCTCAAATACGTGGAAGGGCTCCAGCTTCTGATCGGCAGGCAGTACCTTTCAGGAAGGTTTATTTTGGATAACTACCTGGGCCTGGGGGTTAAGGCCAAGACCTACCATTACGACCACTATTACGATCTATCCGGTCAGGCCAAGAACGGCAGGCTGCGCACCACCAACTGGCTTCCCAGCATCCAGCTCGGGGTGAAGATCGGGCTCCAGCTCCAGAAAAGGGAGCGTTGAAAGGAATCCGGTTATGCGAAAGCATTGGATCCTTTAGCAACCCGGTCATTACAATCCAGATGCTCTGATTCCAGTCTTGGAAACTTCCAGGAGGAAATACATCATCTCCTAATCATCTGGAGGTCGAAAATCCCATCCTTTTTCCCGGCTACCGGTTTGTCCCGTAACTTTGCGGGAGTAAATTTCTTGTTATGTCCAAAAGAACGGCCTATGTTCTGGTGGCCAGCGCGGTGATCCTGCTGGGAGGGTTTTTTCTCTGGCTCAGCCCGCAGCTCAGCGCAAAGGCGGTGTCGCTGCCGGTCCTGGGAAATCCAGGGCACACCATTTCGGATTTTTCCTTCCTGAACCAGGAAGGAAAGACCATAACCCGGGACAGCATCCGCGGAAAGGTCTGCGTGGTGGAATATTTTTTCACCACCTGCCCAAGTATCTGCCCCAAGATGAACGCCCAGATGCTGAAGGTATATGATAAGTTCAAGGATGTTCCCGGTTTCCTGATCCTTTCCCATACGGTGGATCCCACCACCGACAGCGTTCCGGTCCTGGCCCGGTATGCCGAGCGCTACCATGCCGATCCCAGGGTATGGATGTTTCTGACAGGTCCCAAAAAGGAACTGTATCAGATGGCAAGGGAAAGTTATTTGTTGGATTCCGGAAGCGGGGACGGGGGTCCCGATGATTTTGTCCATACCCAGATGTGGGCCCTGGTAGACCGGCAGGGAAGGCTCAGGGGATTTTACGACAGCCTGCAGCCCGACCAGGTCACCAAGCTGGAACATGACCTTCATGTCCTGCTGTCTTCCAGTTAGGCTGATTTAATCCCGGAGGGTTTCGATCTCCTGCTGCACAAAATCCGCCAATTGCCGGATATGGTCCGGTGAAAAATCGAAGGAAAGACCCGCGGCTTCATAAAGGGAGCGAAGCGGTTTGGTATAACCCAGGCTCAGCGCAGCCATATATTGATCCAGGGCCTTTTCCCTGTTTTCCCGGTAATGTTTCCAAAGGGCGATCGCACCCAATTGGGCGATGCCATATTCTATATAATAAAAGGGAACTTCGTAAAGGTGCAGCTGTTTTTGCCAGCTTGCCGCCCGGTATTCTTCCATGCCCGCCCAGTCCACCACTCCCGGCGAAAACTCCTCCAGGATATCCAGCCACTTCAGGGTGCGCTGCTGGGAACTATGGCCCTCGTTGGTATAGATCCATTGCTGGAACCGGTCAATAATGGCAATCCAGGGGAAAATCGTGATCACCCTTTCCAGTTGCTGGAGCCTGGCCCTTTTCAGGTCCTTCGGGTCAGGAAAGAACAGGTCCCAATGGTCCATGGAGACGAGCTCCATGCCCATGGAAGCCACTTCC
>DATKSX010000035.1:0-6894 GCA_035531415.1 Chitinophagaceae bacterium | reverse complement strand
GGCTTATCATGACATTCTGGAGATGCGCCTGGACCCCGGCATGCGCATTGCCAACCAGGAGGCTGTACTGGATCCGGGTAACCTGATCCCCGCATTCCTGGAGAATTATGCGGATTTTTTCAGGCTGTTCTTTTCAGAAGACCCCGACCTGATGGAACGGCTGGAGCCGGTCCTGGACCAGAGGCTGAGCCAGCTGGAGGGCGGGGACCGCCATTCTCCCTATTACCTTTATTGCCTGGGCACGGTCCATTTCCAAAGGGCCCTGATAGCGATCAAGTTCGGTTCCCATATCACCGCCGCTCTTCAGATCCGAAAATCCTACCTGGAGCTGAAGGAAAATCAGAAGGATTTCCCCTCCTTCGGGGCGAACCAGATGCTGCTGGGCAGCATGGAAACCGTGATTGGAACCATTCCCAGCGGGTACCAGTGGGCAGTCCGGATCCTGGGATTATCCGGAACCATAGCGGGGGGAATGCAGGATTTGGAAAGCTTCCTGAAGGATACCGACCGGGAGGCCCGGATCTTCCAGGAGGAAGGATCGCTTTATTATGGGTACCTGGATTTTTCCATTGCCAATCATCCCGTGCAGGCCCTGAAATTTCTCCAGGGTTGCCCGATGGACCCGACCCGGAATGAACTTTTCGCCATGGTCCTGATCAACCTGGCGATGAACCGCCAGATGGGAGCCTATGCGGAACAAGTTTACCACAATCTGGAAATGGACAGCTCCTATTTCCATGTTCCCCTGTTGGACCTGGAGTCAGGCACCCTGGAGATGGACCGGTTGCAGTTGGATTCCTCCTTGCGGGAACTGTCTAAATACGCCTTCGGTTTCAAGGGAAACTTCTATGTGAGTGACGCGCTTCTGCGGATGAGCTGGGATGAACTGCTGAAAGGGGAAAAGGCCCGGGCAGCCCAATACCTTCACATGATCCTGGAACGCAAAAATTCTATAACCGATGCAGACAAAGCCGCCCGCTTGGAGGCGCGGAGGGGACGATTACCCAATGGCGTCCTGCTGCGGGCCAGACTGCTTAGCGACGGAGGATATTTCGACCAGGCCATGGACCTGATCCAGGGCCTTCATGTATCGGATTTTCCGGACCCTGCCGACAAGGTGGAATGGGTTTACCGGATGGGAAGGATCGAAGCCCTGGAAGGGAAAACCAGCGAGGCCATCGTGTTCTATGATCTGGCAACCCGGATCGGGGGTTCCGGATCGGCTTATTTCGCAGCCCGGGCCGCATTGGAACTCGGAGGGATCTATGAAAAAGGGGGCCAAAAGGACAAGGCCCTACTTTTTTATCGCAAATGCCTGGATATGCACGAACAGGAATATAAGGATTACCTGGACCAGCTGGCCAAGGCAGGGATCAACCGGATCACGGGGGATTGACCAATTGGGGGATGGGGAAATTCCCTATTTTTGGCCGGCAGCGCCATCTTTCCCCTCCCTTCCGGATGGGCGCCCGTCTCAAGATCCATTTCCACACCCATGCTGCAAAGACTCTCCATACAGAACTATGCCATCATCGATGCATTGGAGATCGGCTTTTCCCCCCATCTGAATATCATCACCGGGGAAACCGGGGCCGGAAAATCCATCCTGCTGGGGGCCCTGCAGTTGATCCTGGGGGAAAGGGCGGATCTGGACGCGCTCCCGGACCGCCAGAAGAAATGCGTGATTGAAGGGGTCTTCACCTGCCGGGACACCCGGGTGACCCAGTTCCTGGAATCCCAGGGCCTGGACAGGGAACCCACCACGATGGTGCGCCGGGAAATCAGCCCGAACGGCAAATCCCGGGCCTTCATCAACGATACTCCGGTGAACCTGGACCAGCTCGGGGAGCTGGCCTCGGTCCTGGTTGACCTCCATCAGCAATTCGACACCCGGAAACTGGGTCAATCCGATGTCCAGATGGAAATCCTGGATGCGGTGTGTGATCAACTCGACAAGGTCAAGGCTTACCGCGAAACCTACCAGTCCTGGAAGGAAGCCGGAGTTGAATTGGAACGGATCCGCCGGCAATCTCTAGCGGCCGCCCGGGAGCTGGACTACCACCGGTTTTTGTCCGATGAGCTCGAGGGCCTGAATTTTCTTCCCTCCGAAATTGAAAACCTGGAGGTCGAGCTGAAGCAGCTCACCCACGGGGAAGACATCCGGTCGGCCCTGGAAGAAGCCTACGGGCGCCTGGAAGAAGGAGAATCTCCGCTGCTGGTCCAGATCAGGCAGGTTCAGTCCCGGATCCAGGCGGTTTCCGGTTTCCATCCGGAATTGGGTAACCTGGCCGAAAGAATGGGAAAGGCCCTGGTGGAATTGAGAGACATTGCCCAGGACCTCTCCCGGATCTCGGGAAAACTGCCCTTCGATCAGTCCCGGCTCGCCCAGGTGAATGACCGGATTTCGGAAGGGTACCGGCTATTTAAAAAGCATGGGGTGTCCTCCACCGGAGCGCTGCTGGATCTCCAGGAGTCTCTGCGGGGAAAGCTGGCTCAGGCCGTCGGGCTGGAAGATGAGGTCCGGGCCGGGGAGGAAAAGCGGGAAGCCACCCGTAAAATATTAATCGCCCAGGCAGAAGGCCTCTCCGCCCGCAGAAAACAGGAGGGTGAAGGGCTAGTAAAAAATATCCACAGGCTCCTGCGGAAAGTGGGAATGCCATCTGCCCGGCTGAGGGTGGAACTCCGACCTTGTGAGGCGGGCCCCAACGGGATCGACAGCCTGGAATTCCTGTTCGATCCCAATTCCCAGGATCATTTCCTGCCGCTGCGAAAAGTGGCCTCGGGAGGAGAGTTGAGCCGGCTCATGCTTTGTATCAAATCCCTGGTGGCCCGGTCTGCGGAGATGCACACCCTGATCTTCGATGAAATCGACACCGGGATTTCTGGAGAGGCCGCCAAACAGGTGGGTGCACTCCTTCAAGAGCTTTCCGTATCGCACCAGGTGATTTGCGTAACCCATCAGCCCCAGATCGCTGGAAAGGCCGACCTCCATCTTTATGTTTCCAAGGAACAGGCCGGAGACCGGGTGGTGACCCGCATCAGGGCTCTGGATGTGGAAGAAAGGGTGACCGTAATCGCCCGGATGCTAGCCGGAGAAATGCCCACCGCTGCCGCCATGCAAAATGCGCGGGAGATGGTGGGCGGTTCCTGACCCGGGAGGCGGGAGCCTAAATTTAGTGGGATCCGGCACCTCAAATTTGAAATTACCTCCTATTTTTACCCCGGACTCAAAACTCCCCCATGTCTTACCAGCTACTGAAAGGGAAAAAGGGAATCATTTTCGGGGCCCTGGATGAAAGGTCCATCGCCTGGAAGACTGCATTGAAATGCCATGAGGAAGGAGCGGGCCTCGTGCTGACCAATGCGCCGATCGCCCTGCGCATGGGGGCCATTCAACAGCTTGCTGAAAAATGTCAGGCACCGGTGATTCCGGCGGACGTTACCAGCATGGAGGACCTGGAAAAGCTTTTCCGCGGAGCTATGGAACATTTCTCCTCAGGGGTGGATTTCGTGCTCCATTCGGTAGGCATGAGCATGAATATCCGAAAGGGTATTCCCTATACCGAGAGCAATTACGAGTTCATGCACAAGGGCTTCGATATTTCAGCGATGTCCCTGCACCGGCTGCTCCAGACGGCCTACCGGATGGACGCAATCAATGAATGGGGATCTGTGGTAGCCCTCACCTATATCGCCTCCCAGCGCGTGTTTCCGGATTATAACGATATGGCCGACGCCAAGGCCCTGCTGGAATCCATCACCCGCAGCTTCGGGTACCATTACGGGATCAAAAAAAAGGTCCGGATCAACACCGTTTCCCAATCCCCAACGATGACAGCTGCCGGAAGCGGAGTGAAAGGCTTCGAGGGATTTGTCCGGTACGCGGATAAAATGAGCCCCCTGGGTAATGCCAACGCAGAACAATGCGCCGGTTTCTGCGCCATGATGTTCAGCGACCTGACCCGGATGGTGACCATGCAGAACCTGTTTCACGACGGAGGGTTTTCCTTCACCGGAGTGACTGCTGAGGTGGTGCAGCAAATGGAAAAATAAGGGGGAAAATTTGCGATTGCGGGGATCAGTATTCGTCCTCATTAAAGAAAAAATCGTCTTGGGAGGGGTAATCCGGCCAGATGTCTTCAATGCCTTCATAGATCTCCCCCTCGTCTTCCAGTTCCTGGAGGTTTTCCACCACCTCGATCGGAGCCCCGGAACGGATCGCAAAATCGATCAGTTCATCCTTGGTGGCTGGCCATGGCGCATCTTCCAGATAGGAGGCCAGTTCTAGGGTCCAATACATTGAGGTTGCGCTTTGGGAGTTTTTAAAATTTTCGCAAAAGTATCATTTAATTCGATAAAAACAATTTTTCATAGTTTTACTTAATTATGAGCATGTTATCTGCTGTGGGACTGCGCAAAAACTACTCCCATCTGCAGGTTTTGAAAGGGGTGGATCTCCAGGTCGAAAAAGGAGAAATTGTGGCCATCCTGGGCTCCTCCGGCGCAGGCAAATCCACCCTCCTCCATATCCTGGGTACCCTGGACACTCCTACTTCCGGGGAGGTATGGCTCGATGGTGCCCTGATCAGTACGCTGAAGGGGAAAAAATTATCCCAATTCCGCAACCAGCGGATCGGGTTCATTTTCCAGTTTCATCACCTTCTTGCGGAATTCACCGCGCTCGAAAACACCTGCATTCCGGCCTTGATCTCGGGGCGGGAGCGGAAAAAGGAAATTCTTTCCCATGGAAAGGAACTTCTGGGGGCCCTGGGCCTGGCGGACCGCATGGATCATAAGCCCGCGGAGTTATCTGGAGGAGAACAGCAACGGGTAGCCGTCGCCCGGGCCCTCGTCAACCGGCCCCTGATCGTGCTTGCCGATGAGCCCACCGGCAACCTGGATTCAGCCAATGCCCTGGAGCTTCATCAGTTATTCAAGGAACTTCGATCCAAATACCAGCAAACCTTCGTCATTGTAACCCACAACGAGACGCTGGCCCGGATCAGCGACCGGCAGCTCCGGATGAGGGATGGCCGGATGGTGGAAGCCTAGGTCTTGTTCATTCGGGGCTTCCAGATCACCTCCGAAGACCCGGTTTCCCTGCATATCATTCGGGCCAGCATGAACAGGTAATCGCTCAGCCGGTTCAGGTAGGCCAGCACCAAGGGTGGAACGCCACCTCCCTCCTGCTGCAGGTCCACGCAAGCCCTTTCGGCCCTGCGACATACACAGCGGGTTATATGACAACTGGAGACTGCGGGGGTACCCGCAGGAAGAATGAAGGAGGATAGCGGGGGAAGCAGGGAGGCCATCCGGTCAATCTCCTGTTCCAGCCCCTGGATATCATTTTCCCTGAGCCCGGGAAGCTCCATTTTGATCTCCTTATCCGGATCGGTGGCAAGCAGGCTTCCGATGGTGAAAAGCCGGTCCTGGATTTCTCCCAGCAGGGAATGGGAATCTTCCGGTATCTGGCCGGATACCATCCCGATCCAGCTGTTGAGTTCATCGACTTCCCCGTAGGCCTTGATCCGGAGATGGTTTTTATACACTTTATGCCCGCCGATCAGGGAAGTCCTCCCCTGGTCCCCGGTCCGGGTATATATTTTGGTAGCCATAAAATATGGAATGAAGTGAAATTACATTAATCCAGGTCAGAAAGCCGTCCCAGGTTTAAACCTGGGCGTGGGTGGTGTGGATGGTTTCGTTGACCCGGTCGTTTTCGATGCTGCCGTCCCTGAGCCGGACCACCCGGTGGGCGAAACGGGCAATGTCCTCTTCGTGGGTGACCAGGACAACGGTATTTCCGCCTCGGTGGATCTGTCCGAAGATTTCCATGATCTCAATGGAGGTTTTGGAATCCAGATTTCCCGTGGGTTCATCTGCCAGGATCAGGGAGGGGTTGTTGACCAGGGCGCGGGCAATGGCAACCCGCTGGCACTGACCTCCGGAAAGTTCGTTCGGTTTATGGGTGTAACGGTCCCCGAGCCCCACTTTTTCCAGCATGGCCATCGCCCTTTCATGCCGGTGTTTCCGGGATACTCCTGCGTAGATCAGGGGAATGCCGACGTTTTCCAGCGCATCCAGGCGGGGCATCAGGTTGAATTGCTGGAACACGAACCCGATCTCCTTGTTCCGCACCCGGGCCAGATCGTCATCCTCCATCTGGCTCACGTCGTGGCCGCTCAGAATGTATTTTCCGCTGGTAGGGGAGTCCAGGCAGCCCAGGATATTCATCAGGGTGCTTTTTCCGGATCCGGAAGGGCCCATCAGGGCCACATATTCATTTTTCTGGATTTCCAGGTTGATCCCCATGAGCACGGGGAGTACATTTTTGCCCAGGTAATAATTTTTGTGAATGTCCTCCAGATGGATAACCGAAGCCATAGTTTATTTTTTGATCACCTTGGGCACCTTGAAGAAAGTCCCGTCATGGAAGGCAGCGTTTTTAAGGACCTCATGGATTTCCAGGGGTTGACAGACCAGATCCTCCCGGAACATGTTCACATTGGGAGTCAGGTGGACCAGGGGTTCCACCCCTTCGGTGTCCAGCTCCATTAATTTGTCCACGAATCCAATCATTCCTTCCAGATCCTTTTTGATTTCCCCGCGCTGCGTCTCGTCGAACTGGAGTCTTGCCAGGTCGCTGAGGTGGGCGATCAGCGCGTCATTGACCTCGGTCATAGGGTGTTATATATCGCCAAAGCTAATAGTTAAATAGAAAAATCCGGGAAAAATATCGGAATCGAATTTGAATTAACATTCCCTTAGCATATCCTTCTTACCATCCCTCCGCAGGTTCGCCGGTCCCTTTTCCGTAACGATGATTTCCGTAATTTGCCGCCCCATGTCAACAAAGGAAAAAGTAGTCAGCGGGATCCGATCCACGGGGTTTTT
>DATKSX010000034.1:0-3714 GCA_035531415.1 Chitinophagaceae bacterium | reverse complement strand
GGACAGGGTGGTCCAGCCGTCTCCGCGGATCATCTTGGCCACATAGACGATCTGTCCGATATGGGAAGCATGGTGGGCGAGCTGCCGGTTCAGGGCATCCACTACCGTCAGCCCTTCTCCCCGGATCTGCACCGTGCGCGTCAGATCGGATTCCTTCAAACCCCCTAGGGCGGTAAACAATTGGTCCCATCCTTTTTTCCATTCGTCCATCAGGAATTTGCGGGTTCTGGGGATTTCTTCGAATTCCCCATCCCGGTCTCTCCAGGGTTTTTCCCCGTCGGAATCCAGAAAATCCTGGAAACGGGAAATCAAATTTCCGCTGATATGGGATAGGATCACGGCAATGCTGTTGGAGTTTTTTTCAGGCTGGAGAAGCAGCTGGTCGTCAGTCAGCTGGCCGATGGCTTTTTCTCCGAGTTCGCGGTAGGATTGGAATCTTTTGGTGACACTTTCCAGGTATGCTGATCCGGTATCCATTGATTTAATTTTTTGCCTAAAACCCCAGGGCGGTATCATTACCCCTGCGGTCCGCCACCGCTTCGATTTTCCCGTCGGGGGTCCGCTCAATGGCTTCCACGGCACCGATCGATCCCCGCATCCTGGTTTGGTACCCCATATTTTCCAGCGCCTTCCTGGTGGAATCGGGAAAGCCCTGCTCCAGGAACAGGACATCCGGCAGCCATTGTTCGTGGAATTTTGGAGCATCCACGGCCTCCTTCAGGGGCAGTTGAAAATCCAAAACATCTACCAGAGTCTGAAAAACGGAAGTTATGATGGTGGATCCCCCGGGGGTTCCGGTAACCAGAAAGGGTTGCCCGGCCTTCAGGACGATCGTCGGGGTCATGGAGCTCAGCATCCTTTTATGGGGGGCGATCTCGTTGGCTTTGGCCCCCACCAGGCCGAACATGTTTGGGGATCCCGGCTTGGCGCTGAAATCATCCATCTCGTCATTAAGAAAGAATCCCGCGTGGCCTACGACGATCCGGCTTCCATACCAACCGTTCAGGGTATAAGTGACCGATACCGCGTTTCCACTGCCATCCAGGATGGAGATCTGGGTGGTTTCCTCCTGCTCCCCGGTGGGGGCGCCAGCCTGAACGTCCCGGCTTGGCGTGGCTTTAAGGGGTTCATAATCCGCCATCCTTTTTTTAAGGTATGCAGGGCTCACCAGGGCATCCACTGGGACCCGGACAAAATCGGGATCGCCCAGGAATTTTGCCCGGTCCGCAAAGGAGCGCCGCTCCACTTCGGTCATCAGCTGAACGGCAGTGGGAGAATCAAAATCCATTCGGTCCAGGTCCTCGTCCTGGATCATGCCCAGCATTTGCTGGATCATGATCCCTCCGCTGGAGGGAAGCGGCATGGTCAGGATGGTCTTGTCCTTGTAGGGAAAAAGGATGGGCTTTCGGAAGCGGGCCCGGTACCCGGCCAGGTCGGCCAGGCTGATCAGGCCTCCATCCCGTTTCATTTCACTTACGATCTTTTTTGCGGTCTCTCCTTCGTAAAACCCCCGGGCCCCACGGTCCCGAATCAATTCCAGGGTATGGGAGAGTTCCGGCTGGACCAGGGTGTCTCCTGCTTTCCAGGGATGGGTCCGGACAAAGACCGGAGTCACGGAATTGAATTTCCGGAAATCGCCCTGAAAGGAATTGAGGGTGGAGGCTTCCTGGCGGGTGATTGCAAATCCTTTGGAGGCAAGTTCAATGGCGGGTTGAACCAGGTCCCGGAAAGGCAGGACCCCGAAGCGGTGCGCTTCCCAAAGTCCGGCTACGGTTCCTGGCACCCCGCAGGAAAGGGGTCCGTCCTGGCTCCGGGAAGCCAGAGGGTTGCCGGAGGAATCCAGGTACATATCCCTGGAAGCCCTTCCCGGGGCTTCCTCCCGGTAGTCGAGAGCGAAATTTTCACCGGATTTCAGGTGTGCGACCATGAAACCACCTCCCCCGATATTGCCCGCACCAGGGAAGACCACGGCCAGGGCCAGCTGAACCGCAATGGCCGCATCCACGGCATTGCCTCCTTTGCGGAGAATTTCCAAGCCGATCTCAGAAGCCAGGGGATGGGCAGATGCCACCGCGCCAAGGGAAACGATGGTGTCTTTGGTGACCCGGTAATGGAAGGGATCCAACTGCTGACTCCGGGCCACTCCGGCAAAAATGTTTGGACCAATAAGGATCAGCAGGAACATCCATACCCGGATTCCACCGGGCCTCTTATGCGCCTTTCCGATCTCTGTTTTCATTGGGAATTTCCTCATGGAATAAAGGTACCAAAACTCTGAATCTGCATGAACTCCGGAAGGGAAGGCGGATTGGAGCCGGGCCCCGGAGCACCTCACTTGGGACCGTTTCTTTCCCGCCGCCCCATGCTCAGTGTCAGGCTCATCGCTGCAATTCCGGTGAAAAATACCAGCATTGACCAGAAATGGTGGTGGTTAACCCCTCCTGCTCCCAATAAAAGGTAGCCCAGGACCAGGTTGGACAAGCCCCAAACCACATTGGTTGTGGGGGAGGATAAAGCCTTTCCCGATGGTTTGGAAAACGGGGTGGGGAAGGGGTCTCCGGAAATCCCGTGGATGAAATGAGGTACCGAGTTGGCCAGGAAAACCCAGGAGAAAAAGCTGGCGATATAAAGATACCATTCCATAAAAAAAATTTCAGGTTGGCCCGGGAGGAATGATCTCGCTGAACTGGGCTATTTTTTAGGTTTGGATTTCCCGGCCCTGATTTTTGGCGCAGCGGTCATGCTGTCGATCTCCCTGGTGCTGAAACTGTCGATGGCCCCCCGGTGCAGGAATTCCTCCAGGGACATGGAGGGGGGTGCGTCAGAAGGTTCATTGAGCCGGTGAATATCCCAGAGGCGGACCGATCCGTCAATGGATGCCGTGATGAGGGTGTCCCCTTCCGGGGTGATTCCCATGGACCGTACCCGGCTCATATTGTCCTTCAGCTCTGCCTTCATGACCCAATTGATGTTGCCGGACTGCTGGAAAAACCCCCCCATGGACCAGATCCGGACGTTGCCATTATAGCCGCTCACAAAGACCTGGCTTCCGTCCGGAGAGAAGCGCACGAGGTTCAGCGGAGTGTTATGGCCCAGGGTGGATTCCAGGTGGCGATCCCGGGTACGGAGGACCTGGGCGGTCATATTCCAGGAACCCTCGAGGATATTTTCACCGTCCGGGGAAATGGCCACCGACATGATTTGGTCCACATGATCGAACTGGGCCCGCAACTTCCCCTTCAGGTCCCAGATCCGGAGGAAACCGTCTACGGAACCGGTCAGGATGGAATCTCCCTGGGGGAAGAAGGTCTCGCAGATCTGACCGGGCCAATTTAGTTCAATAAAACTCCCGTCCATTTTCCAAAGGCGGATGGTGCCGTCATTGGACCGGCTCAGGAACCGCTGTTCATTGGGGGAAAACACCACGCTGGTGATGACATCTTCCTGGGGCGGGAATTCCCTGCAATTCCCGTCCAGGGTCCAGAGCCGGACCACATGGTCTTTCGAACCGGTCAGGATGGTTTTCCCATCCTGGGAAAAAGCCGCGCAATTGATCCCCCCGTTATTCCTGGTCCAGGTGTGGACAATGACCAGGCCCATTCCAACCCTGCGGTAAATCCTGGCATGAGTGCTGTCCGGGCAGGCCAGGATCCAATTCCCACCTGGATCCGTGATGGTCATGGAGGGGCCTTTAAGAATGGTCTTATAAAAAAG
>DATKSX010000033.1:0-7177 GCA_035531415.1 Chitinophagaceae bacterium | reverse complement strand
GGATGTCTGCCTTTCCATCCTCAGGATGCTGCAGGAAGGTTTTGGAAGTTCCCGGTATGCCCCCTGCCCCCTGTTGGTCAACATGGTCCAGGCCGGTTGCCTGGGCGTGAAAACCTCTGAAGGGTTTTACCGTTACCCCGGGGACGGCGGCCAAAAAACCGTGAGTCCCAGGTTCCAGGATAAGTGACCGGCCAAAAGGAAAAATCAGGCAGGTGCAAATTCCGTAATCCGGTCCCCTTCCAGATCATATTCCCGCACCACCCGGGACCCTTTCAATACCGGTTCCCGGATGCCCTCTCCCATCCATACCGGAGTGGTGATAACCCGGGCCTCATCCCAGCATCTCTCCCTCAGGAACATCCCGAGCAACTCTGCCCCTCCTTCCACAAGAACCGATTGGATGGCCCGGTGGTGCAATCCCACCAGCAGCTGGCCCAGGGGGGCAATGCCTTCCCGAATCCGGATAAATTCCACTCCATCGGCAGACCCGCTTTTTTCCGAGTTGAATACCAGCGTCCGGGGATTGCCATCAAGCAGGGGGGATCCCTGCGGAAATTCCGGGTTCCGGCCCAGGACCACCCGGACGGGACTGGGGCCGGTCCAGAGCCGGTTGGTCAACCTGGGCTGATCCGCCCAAAGGGTCTTTGCACCAATGAGGATGGCGGCTTCCTCGCTGCGCCATTTATGGACCAGACGATCCGTGAGGGAACGGGTTAGTTTGACCGGACTTCCCTCTTTTCCCGCGATGAAACCGTCCCTGCTGCGGGCCCATTTCAGAATGAGGTAAGGTCTTTTTTTCTCGTGGAAGGTGAAGAAGCGGATATTTAGGTCCCGGCAGGCCTGCGCCAGAATCCCCGACCGGACCCGGATTCCGCCTGCTTCCAGTTTCCGGATTCCCCTGCCCTGGACCAGCTCAAAAGGGTCCTGAGTCCCAATCACCACTTCCGGAATTCCGTGATCCAAAATCAGGTCGGCACAGGGCGGCGTTTTTCCCTGGTGCGAACAGGGTTCCAGGTTCACATAGAGGGTTGAAGCCCGGATCAACTCTTTTGCAGATAATTCGGCACGCCGGAGACAATCGGCCTCCGCGTGCGCTTCCCCGAATTCCCGATGGTAGCCTTCGGCGATGATCCTGCCTTCGTGCACCAACACCGCCCCCACCATGGGGTTTGGAGCGACCAAGCCCCGGACGTTTGCGGCAAGCTGAATACAGCGGGACATCAGTTGTTCATCGTCAGCCATTGGATCGGGCAGGAGGATTTGCGACAGGGGGATTTCCAGCCGCCCAAATTTATTCCTTTTGGGCTATATTGTCCGTGGGCTCCCACCACCCGGCAACCCGATCTCCATGCAGCTCAGGGAATATTTCAGGAAATTCACCAGGGACCTTCAACCCCTCTTCCCTCCCCGGGAAGCGACGGCCCTCGCGGAGCTGGTTTTCAGGGAGGTGACCGGGATGGAAGCCACCCGCCGGATTGGCCATGGGGAGAAGGAAATTGCAGCACCTGAACAACTGGAGCTGGACCGGATGCTCCGGGAATTGCTGGGCCACCGGCCGGTACAGTATGTCCTGGGGCATGCCCCCTTTCTGGAGTTCGACCTGAAGGTGAATGAAGCGGTGCTGATTCCCCGGCCGGAGACCGGGGAATTGGTGGAATGGGTTATCCGCTATTGCTCGGGATTGCCGGCATCCCCCGGGGTGATTGCGGACTTGGGGACCGGGAGCGGCTGCATCGCCATTGCCCTTAAAGGCCGCTTTCCCAACGCAACCGTGATCGCAACCGATTGCAGCGGAGAGGCACTTTCCGTCGCAATCGCCAATGCGCATTCTTTGGGTCTCCCGGTCCAGGCGGTCCGGTCCGACCTTCTGGACCCTGCTCAGGACAGCAGCTTCCCTGTTGTGGACCTGTTGGTGAGCAATCCTCCCTATGTCACCCCTGGCGAGGCCGGTACCATGGCTTCCCACGTGCTGGACTTCGAACCCCGCATGGCGCTGTTTGTACCCAAGGACGATCCCCTGATATTCTACCGGTCCATCCTCCGGTTGGCAGAACTGCGGCTTGCCCGGGAAGGATCGGTGTTCGTGGAAATCAATGAATCGCTCGGCCCTGAAACAACGGGGCTATTTGAGGCAGCAGGGTGGAGGGTGGTCCTGCAAAAAGACCTGGGGGGAAAGGACCGGATGATCCGGGCGTGGAGGGACGGCTAGGGTCCCCCGGAATTAGGATGGGAAGTGGCCAGCACCACTTTGGCATTAAGTTCCCGGGCGACTTCCATGACATCCACCACGTATTCGATCGGCACGGACTTGTCTGCGTTGACCACGATCGTGGCATCCACCGATTCATTGGCGAGCTTCGGAGCCAGGGCCTGCTTGAGCTGATCCTCCGGGACCGGATTGGTGCCCACGAAGAACTGGTGGTCCTTGTTGATGGACACGACCACGGTTTGCTTTGACTTGGTGTTGCTTTTGGCACTGGGCAGGGTAACCTTGATCACATTGGGATTGGCCAGGGTGGACACGATCAGAAAGAACAACAGGAAGATGAACAGGATGTCGTTCAGGGCTGAGCTTTCCACCTGGGTGTGATCATATCGGTTCTTGCGGATGTTCATCGTATCGGTTCCTGCAGGATGTCAATGAATTCGGAAGAAGCGGATTCCATTTTGTTTACCACCTTGTTGATTTGGGTATTGAGATAACTGTATCCCACATAGGCGCAAACCCCGATGACGAGCCCGGTTGCGGAGGTGATCATCTTGACATAAATTCCCCCGGCTATCGTCCCCAGGGTGATGTCCGCCGTAATGGAAATATTGAAGAACATTTCGATCATCCCGGCAATGGTTCCCAGGAATCCTACCATGGGAGCCACGGCGGCCATCAGGGAAAGGATGACCATATTCCTTTCCATCTTATAAAGCTCCAACTTACCCACATTCTCCATGGATTTTTCTATGGCATCGATCGGCTTTCCGATTCTCTGGATCCCCTTTTCGATCATCCGGGCCGCAGGATTGTTCGTATTCTTTGCCAGGGACCGGGCTGCTGAAACATTCCCGTTGGTGATATGGTCCCGGATCATGTTCATGAAATTCTCCTCGATTCTGCTCGCCTTCTTGATGGCGATATACCGTTCGACGAAAACGAAAACGGTGATCAGGGAAAGGACTCCCAGGGGGACCATGAGCATTCCGCCCTTTATCAGCAGGTCGACCAGGCTGATCTTCTGAGGGGGAGCTGAGGGGGCATTGATGGCCATCCTGCTCAGGGAATCTCCCATCCTTCCAGCGGTGTCCTGGATCTGGAGCAATAAAGCAATCATGAAATCAAGTTTGATTTAAGGTGATTAACCGGGAAAATGACTGATGGGCTCATTCAGCGGTTGAAAGAGGGTTTGAAAGTAAGAAGAAAACCATTAAGCCAAAAACGCATGAGGGTTATATATATTGTAAAGGTTTATGCCTTCCATTTGTTCCGGGGCCGGGGAGGGATTATCTTTCAGGACCCAATCGCAGCCCATGCATCGAATCCCGGCTCTGTTTTGCCTCCTGGTTACGGGCCTTCTCCTTACCCAGTATTCCTGCCACCGGCCCGGCAGGCCTCCCCGAGAAACCAACATGGACACTATAGTGGACCGCCAGGCGATGGCGGCTGAGGTGAAGGCCGCCTTCCTTCATGCCTGGGCGGGTTATGTAAAATATGCCTGGGGCCATGATGAGCTCATGCCGCTGAGCCGTAAGCCTCATGACTGGAACAGCCATTCCCTGCTGATGACTCCGGTGGACGGCTTCGACACCATGATCCTGATGGGACTGCGACGTCAGGCCGATTCCGCCAAAAAGCTGATCCTGGACAGCCTGGATTTCAACCAGGATTTCTTCGTTTCCAATTTCGAGACCACCATCCGGGAGCTCGGAGGTCTGCTGTCCGCCTTCGAATGGGATGGGGACAGCGGCTTTTTGCGCAAAGCGGTGGATCTCGCCGCAAGGCTCGCCCCTGCCTTCCGCTCCCCCACCGGGATGCCCTACCGTTTCGTGAACCTTCGGACCGGAGCCACCCGGGATGCAGAAAGCAATCCCGCGGAAGTTGGGACCATGCTCCTGGAATATGGCACCCTCACCCGCCTTACCGGGGATCCTGCCTATTACCGGCGGGCCAAAAAAGCCCTCATGGCCCTGTACCGCCGGAAGTCTTCAAAAACCGGTCTGGTCGGATCAGGCATCAATGTCCGCACGGGCCATTGGACCGGGAAGGAAAGCTCGATCGGGGGAGGCACCGATTCCTATTACGAATACCTGCTGAAAAGCGCAATTTTATTCGGTGATTCGGACTGCAGGAAGGCCTGGGAAAGCTCCCTGAAATCCATCAACCGGTGGCTGGCCGATACCCTTCACGGAGGTCTCTGGTACGGCCACGCAGATATGGAGAACGGAAAAATCACCGGCACTTACAGCGGAGCCCTGGATGCTTTCTTCGCGGGAACCCTTTGTCTGGGAGGTGATTTGCGGGACGGCCGGGCCCTTCAGGCTTCAAATTTCAGGATGTGGCAACTGGCTGGCATCGAGCCGGAAAGCCTGAATTACGCCACCATGAAAATCCTGGATCCCGTCTACGAACTTCGGCCCGAAAATTTCGAGTCCTGCTATTACCTCTATCACTATACCCATGAAGAACAATACCTCCGTATGGCCCGGACCATGTTCGAAAGCATTCAGCAGTATTGCAGGACTGATGCGGGTTATGCCGCCGTGAAGGATGTCCGGAACATGACCCTTGAAGACACTATGGACAGTTTCTTCCTTGCCGAAACCCTGAAGTATGCCTATCTGATTTTCGCACCAGAAAACACCCTGGATTTCGACGGGGTGATCTTCAATACCGAGGCCCATCCGCTGAAGCGGGGGAAAGGCTAAGGGGTTTATTTCCCTTCCCCAAAATGCTGCTGCCAGTAAAGCATGCCGCCCCTGAGGTTCCTGGTCCGGACAAATCCGAGGGAGTCCAGGATCTGGCAGGCCAGGCCGCTTCGGTTTCCGCTGCGGCAATAACAAATGACTTCTTCCCCTTTCAGGTCCTCAATGGAGTCCACATCCAGGACCCGGATCTGCCCCAGGGGAAGGAGAATCCCCCCGATGCTGAACTCACTGTGTTCCTGCGGTTCCCGGACGTCCACCAGGTGGAGGGTCTCTCCCCGGTCCATCCTTTGCTTTAGTTCCTCTCCTGTAATCTCATCCATGTTTGATAAATTTCAGAGTTTCACAAATTTTACCGATTCCAGGATCTCCCGGTTCGGATCGAAGACCGTGAACAGGTAAAGTCCTCCGGCCAGCCGGGAAACATCGATCGGCCCTGCTCCCAATTTTCCTTCCACGAGCATCCTTCCGGTGTAATCTGTGATGGTGTAAATCTCATCCTGGTAACTGGCCATCCGGACATAAAGGGCGCCCCTGGTGGGATTGGGGTACAGGGCAAAGTTAATCATTTGGTTCACCGGAATCGTGTCTGAGGTGATCACGGTGTCTCTCCCGAAGAGGGGCCGGAGCATGAGGGCCGCCGGATATCCGGAAGGCCACCATTGGCTGGAAGCCGGGACTTTGTAATGCAAATGGGCGCTCGAGTTATCATTCACATCCAGTCCGATTTCTACTCCATGATCATAGAGCTGGTAGGTGCCAACATAAAATCTGCCCGACGGAAGAATCACCGGAGTATCGAGCACACAGGTGAGAAAACCGTTTACCGAGTCCACGAAGGCTGGCTCCAGGAAATCCTGCTCTGCGACCATCGTGTCCGGTGCTGTTGCGCCGGACAGGTTGATCCCCTTCCAGACCTTGATCGAAAACAAATCGCCGGAATAAGACGTCCCCATTTGGACAAAACTGATCTCCACGGCCCGAAGGGTATCGGGGCGGTTCAGGGTGAAATCATAGGCCAGCTCCGCGCCGGTGCCCACCAGTTCATAGCCCAGTTCGGCGCTGCCGTCATCGTAGGCCATCTCATTGCCGAAATGCTGATGCATAACCAGGGTATCGTTGGCTTTGGGGTCTCCGGGTCCGGTGGAGAGCACATATTGCATCGCGATATCCACGGGATCATTCGGGGAGTTGGGGGTGAAATTCACGGGGAAAGCCGGGAAGATAACGGTATCCTGCTGCTGCAGGGCAGCCAGGCTGAGGGATTGGGAAACCGGGCCGGACAGCAGGGTGGACGAAAAAAGTTCGGTGGCCGAAAGACTGATCCCTGGGGTTTGGGCGATATTCCAGCCATTGTTCACCGGCACCTTCAGGGTGCTTGCGGTTTCTCCGGTAGCATCGGCTGCAAACTGCCGCCACGGCATGAGGGTGTAATTCCGCAGCAATCCGGAAGCAGGGCCTCCGAAGGCCAGGTCATTGAGCAGGGTGTCGGTAACCGATCTTCCGGAATTCATGCGCACTTCATCCAATTGCCAGTTATCCGCGTCCTGGTAATCTGCCTCATTGATAAAACGGAACTGGAACCCGGCAAAAAAAAATTTCGGATCGGTCACCGGGATCATCACCTGATGAAACGGAAGGAGGGTATCCGGACCGTCAATGGTCCACTGCGGGTACCAGGTACTGTCCTTTCCCAGGAAAAAAACCATCAATGAATCTCCCGGACCCGGGGGAAATCCCAGGCCCTGGGGCTGGTAATAAAAACTCAGGTAGACGGAATCCCCGGGGCCCAAAGCGCTCAGGTCAAGGGGCCGGGAAGTGAGGCTGTCGGCCTTTCCGAAACTGTTGGTCCCATAGGGAAGGCCCAACGCGTTCAACCCGTCAAATGTGGCCACCCCAATGTCCGGAGGCATCCAGCCCTCACCGGAGTTGATGTACACCTCGCTGTCCATCCAGCGGGAAGAATCCAGGAAGGGACCGGGGTAGGAAAAATCATCGAAAAAAGGAAGGGAACGGGATGCGGTTCTGGCCAGGGCTCCCATTACGGGGGAGAAATGATGGGGTATCAACCGGCTTCCGGGGAGAGGGACTACCCTTTCCTGACCCCTAGCAAATATTGCCATGGAGGTGGCGGCCAGCATGCATAGGAGTCCCTTGATCATGTACCCTTAGTATTGCCCGCCGCCGGAAGTGGTATCAGAAGCCGGTGCGGATTGCGCGATCCAAAGATCTACGCTTTCCCCGGGATGGATGGAATTGGGCT
>DATKSX010000032.1:0-6378 GCA_035531415.1 Chitinophagaceae bacterium | reverse complement strand
CGGTTGGTCTGCAGGATGGTGATGTCGTTTTCCCTTTTGTATTCCCCGATCTTCTCGGCGACCTTCATTCGGTTGCCCAGCAATTGCAGCAGCTCGTCATCAATATGGTTGATCTGCTGGCGCAACTTTTCCAGTACGGTCAGGAAATCCTGTTGATCCGTGGTCTGGTGTCTCCAAACGATCTTGTCCAGCAGTTCGGCGAGTTTCTCTGGAGTAATCTGCTGCTTGGCATCGCTCCAGGCGTTGTCGGGATCGCAGTGGGTCTCCAGCATCAGGCCGTTATAACCCAGGTCAATGGCTTTCTGGGAAATTTCCCCCAGAATGTCCCTGCGGCCGCAAATATGACTGGGATCGCAAAGCATCGGGATCTCCGGCATCCGGCGTCGGAGCTCGATGGGCAGATGCCACATGGGCGCATTGCGGAATTCGGTATTGCCGTAGTTGGAAAATCCCCGGTGGATCAGGCCCAACTTCTTAATTCCGGCTTTTTTGATCCTTTCCACCGCTCCAACCCAGAGTTCCAGGTCCGGATTGATCGGATTCTTGATCCATATCGTGGTATCCACCCCGCGCAGGGCCTGGGCGATTTCCTGCACCGAAAAGGGATTGACTGTGGTCCGGGCTCCGATCCAGAGAATATCTACCCCGAAATGGAGCGCATCTTCCACGTGTTTGGTAGTGGCTACTTCCACTGTGGTCAGCAAGCCGGTCTCTGCCTTGGCCTTCATCAGCCAGGTGAGGCCCATGGTGCCCACTCCTTCAAAGGAGCCCGGCTTGGTGCGGGGTTTCCAGATCCCGGCCCGGAGCACATCCACCTTTCCTGTGGCGGCAAGCCGGGTGCAGGTTTCCATGACCTGAGCCTCAGTTTCCGCGCTGCAGGGTCCTGAGACGATGACCGGCAGCTTCTGGGCCAGTTTTTCTTCCAGACTCAGTCTGGGGAGGGTGGTTTCCATTATCTGAGAATTTTACTGATTTTATTGGATTGATGAATCAGGTTATAAAATTGCGGGTAATCGTCCTTTTCCAAAACCTCCTTCATCCGGTTCAGTTGCCGGATATGCTCCTGGAGCACATCCAACACATTGGTTTTATTCTGTCGGAAGATCGGCACCCACATGTCGGCAGAACTTTTAGCCAGTCTCACGGTGGATTCAAAACCCCCGCTGGCCAGTTCGAAGATCCGCTGTTCCTCCTTTTCCTTTTCCAGGACCGTAAGGGCAAGTGCAAAGGAGGTGATATGAGAGATATGAGATACATAGGCCGCATGCAGGTCGTGCTCCGGGGCTTCCAGGTAGATGCTACGCATCTCCAGCAGGTTGGCCATTCCCTTCATCAGCTCCAGCGCATCTGAATCAGTTTTGCCGCTGTCACAGAACACCATGGTATGGTCCCGGAATAAATCCCGGACTGCGGCGGCGGGCCCGCTGAACTCCGTTCCGGCCATCGGATGCAAGGATACGAAACGGCCCCTGTTCGGGTGGCGGTCTGCCGCAGCTGCGATTGCGCCCTTGACAGATCCCATATCGGCCACAACCTGACCAGGACCCACAAGGTCCAGCACCTCTGGAAGAAGATCCACGGTGGCATCGACCGGGATGGCCAGAAAGATCAGGTCGGATCCCCTTATCGCTTCGACGAACGGAGCAGTTCCATCCACCAGCCCGAGAGAAATAGCCTTTTCCAGGTTCGCCGGATCCTGGTCGATGCCGGTTACCCGGTCGCAAAACCCTTTTTCCCTCAGGCTGATGGAAAGGGATCCTCCGATCAGGCCTAATCCGATTATAGTTATTTTCATCCCACAGGCTGTTTAAGGTTCAGGGCTTCCACCCGCTTCATGGCTTTTTCCAGTTGGGGCAATCCCCTGCAAAGGCTTACCCGGACGTAACCGGATCCCTTGCTGCCGAAAATTCCTCCGGGGGTAACGAATACCCCCGCCCCGTTCAGCAAGGCGTCGCTCAGGGCATAGCCGTCCGCATACAGGATTGGAATTTTCGCCCAGACAAAGAGGCCGGATTGATCGGGGTCATAAGTGCATCCGGCGATATCCAGCAGGCGGAACACCTGCTCTCTTCTTTCCCGGTAGGCCTCCTGAAGGGAATTGAACCATTCCTTTTCCAGCCCCAGGGCAGTGACCGCAGCCTGCTGCACCGGAAGGAACATCCCGGAATCCATATTGCTTTTGAAGCGGAGCACTTCGGTTATGATCTCTTTTTTCGCAGCGAGCATCCCTACCCTCCACCCGGCCATGTTATGGGATTTACTCAGTGAATTCAGCTCCAGAGCATGATCCAGCGCACCGGGCACTTCCAGAAGGCTGGCAGGCTTATCGTTCAGGATGAAACTATAGGGGTTGTCATGGCAAATCAGGATCCGGTGCGCCTTTCCAAAGGCGACCAGCCGTTCGAAATCCCCGTAGGATGCCCTTGCGCCCGCAGGCATGTTCGGGTAATTCACCCACATCAGTTTGACCTTTTCCAGTCCCTGGCGGGAAAGTTCCTCCAGGTCCGGAAACCAATGACCGGCTTCCCCAAGCGGGTATTCCCTGCAATCCGCGCCGCACAGCAATGCTGCGGCCCGGTAAGTCGGGTAACCGGGATTGGGAACCAGTACCTGATCGCCCGCTCCGAGGAAGGCCATGCTGACATGCATTATCCCCTCCTTGGATCCCAAAAGAGGCAGGATCTCAGTTTCGGGGTCCAGGCTTACCCTGTACCATCGCGCGTAGAACTCGGAAAATGCCTTTCTCAGGGCGGCTATTCCTTTATACCCCTGGTATCCATGGCTGGAGGGCAGGGCAGCAGTTGCGGAAAGTTGGCGGATCACATCCGGATGGGGGGCCATATCCGGGCTCCCGATCCCCAGGTTGATCACGTCCTTTCCTTCCGCATTCATCTGGTCAATTTCCCTCAGCTTGGTGGAGAAATAATATTCCTCGATATGGCGGAGCCTTGGTGCGGGCTGGATCATACTGCAGGGTTTAAGGTCAGTTGGTGGGTCCTTTTTTATAGGTTCCCAAGACCTTCAGGCTTTCGGTGAGCGGGGTGATCCTGCGGATCACCCGCTCGAACTGCCCCAGGTCTTCGAACTCCATATCGGCGTGGAAATAATATTTCCATTCGGAGCCGGGGATCGGAAAGGACTGCAGCTTGGTCAGGTTAACCCCCTCTTCGGCAATGCGGGTAAGCACCCCGGCAAGTGCCCCCCTGGTGTTTGGGGTATGGAAATAAATGGATGATTTATTCGGATCCTTTTCCAGGACCAGGGCCTGAGACCGGGAAACCACCAGGAACCGGGTATAATTTTTCTTTTCCGTGTGCACATTGGGCACCAGGATTTCCAGATCGAAGAGGTCGGCGGCCAGCTTACCGGCGATGGCCGCGATATTTTGCAGGTTGAGCTGCCTGAGATTATAGGCGCTCAGGGCGGTATCCTCGGTTTCCACCAGCCGGAAATGACCCTGGCTGGTCAGAAAATCCATGCACTGCAGCAGGGCCATGGGATGAGAATGCACCTCCCGGATGTCCGACAGTTTCTGTCCAGGCAGCGCCATCAGATGCTGCCGGATCTTGAGGTAGGTTTCCCCCATAATGTGCAACCCCGATTTCTGTAACAGGGTGTAATTGGGCAGGATGCTTCCCGCAATGGAATTTTCAATCGCCATTACCCCATGTTCCGCCTCCTTTCGGTTGACCCTGGTGATCAACTCCCCAAAAGTGGCACAGGGAAGAATATCCACCTCTTTGCCGAAATAATTTTGGGCGGCAATCTGGTGGAAACATCCCTGATATCCCTGTATCGCGATTTTCATCTATTCAATATTTTATTGTCCTTCTGTTACTGATTTCCATGCTCCACCCCCGGAAAGAGAAATTATTCCAAAATCAGGGAGCCTCCTTTACAAAATGGCATTAAAAAAGCCCCGGGATTTTATCCTGAGGCTCTTACAGATATATTTTTCTTTCAAATGAGCCTCAGACCTAGCGGTAGCTGTAAAAATAAAAAGTACCGTATGAGGTCTGAGTGGCCATTATGAAATCTAAAAATCTGCGGTAAAATTAATCAATAAATATTATAATCCAAGGTCTAAGGGAAATATTCTAAACAGAATGGGATAGTCCTGAAAAAAGAGAAACCGCTGTTTCGCGAAACAGCGGTTTCAGCATTTGCCTTTGAAGCAATTAGTGATGGGTAGTGTCCATCGACATCTTGCTGGTGTCCATGGACATATTGCTGGTGTCGGCCGGAGCAGGAGCAGAAGAAGTGGTGTCGGTTACAGCGGTGCTGTCCGTCGTACTGCTACTGGAGCCTGAATTACTGTGGCAGGCCACGGCGAATAAGCCCAGGGCTAGAGCCAAAATGCTAACTTTTAATGCGTTTTTCATTTTTAAAAGCTTTTAAAATGTGAAGAATATCCCCTTTATCCCGTTTTTTGGGAAAGGTAACCCTCGGTTCAAAAACCTTTTTTTTGGTTACTTTGGGTTACCCAACGGGCTTTCCTGGGATTAAAGCATGAGTACGAGGTCTTATCCGAAAGAGGAATTATCTGATTACCAGTTGCTGGAAGGATTAGCGGCTCATTCCAACGAAGCGCTGGAACACCTTTATGCCGTTTATTACCCTATGGCCCTCAACCTGGTAGTGACCAATTGTGGTTTTGATGCGGATGCCAAAGATATTTTCCAGGAAGCAGTCATTGTGCTATATGAAAAATCCCGGGCCGAGGGGTTCGAGTTGCGGTGCAAACTGAGGACCTACCTTTATTCCGTTTGCAGGCACCTGTGGCTCAAGCGGTTGCAACAAAGAGGGCGGCAGACAGAACTGTACGGGGAATTGGAAACCGCGGTGGACCTCAGTGCGGACCTGGAAGTCCACGGATTGAGGGACGAACAATTCGAGCATATGGCCAACGCGATGGGACAACTGGGAGAACCCTGCAGGACGATCCTGGAGGATTATTACCTGAACCGGCTGAGCATGCAGGATATTGTAGAAAAATTTGGGTATACCAATTCGGATAACGCCAAAAACCAGAAGTACAAATGCCTGATGAGGCTTAAAAAGTTATTTTTTGCCAATTATTCCAAATTTTAACGCGAAGCCATGAATGAGGGGATTCACCTGTTGAACGAGATTGACCGGTACCTGAACGGGGAGATGGATGGGCAAGAACTTGCTGCGTTTGAGCAGTTGCGCCTCCAGGATTCCGGTTTTGGGGCCAAAGTGGAAGAACAGCTGGAATTCCGCAAGATTCTCCGGAACTATGGCGAACGCAGGGAGTTGCGGGAGCAATTATCCCGGATTGCCGCGGTGATTCCTCCTTCCCTCAGCGAACCGGAATTACATGAACAGGCCGGGATTCCGGCGATCCGGCCGGTAAGAGTCCTGTGGACCTCCATCGCCGCCGCCGCTACAGTTGCCCTGCTGATTGCAGGGGCCAGCCTCTGGTTTTCCGGTTACTTCCGTCCCGATGACAGCGTCCGGTACCGGGAATTGAAACGGGATCTGGATTATATCAAGAGGTCCCAGAACGCCATCATCAACGATATGAAAACCTCCAAGGCTCCTGTCAACCCGGGAAAATTCGGAGGAACCGGGTTTATCCTCTCTCCGGACGGCTACATGGCAACCAATTACCATGTGATCGAGAATTCCGATTCAATTTATGTCCAGGATGACCGGGGGAACGCATATAAGGCCAAACTGGTCTTCCAGGATCCCGCAACCGACCTGGCCATATTGAAAATCCTGGATTCCACTTTCCGGATGCCCGAGCCTCCCTATTCCATTTCCAACCACCCTGCAGACCTTGGAGAAGAAGTCTATACCCTGGGCTATCCAAAGGACAATATTGTATATGGCAAAGGCTATATCAGCGCGGAAACGGGTTTCCGCGATGATACCAGCTCCTACCAGGTCACCCTCAACGTGAACCCAGGAAACAGTGGGGGACCGCTCCTGGACAACCGGGGAAATATCGTGGGAATCGTCAGCGGAAAACAGACCCCCTCGATGGATATCGCCTTCGCCGTGAAATCCTCCTGCCTGGAGCCCCTGCTGGACAGCCTTTCACAGGTAGATTCGGTGAAGATTAATTATTTACCCGCCAGGACCGGGGTTCTATACCGTCTCAACCGGGTGGACCAGATCCGAAAAATGGAGGATTATATTTTTGTGGTGAAGGTCTATAACTGATCTTTCTCCTTCCGGATTATAGCGACACTCCTCTTTTCCAGGGGATGAAATCATCCTGGCCCTGGGCCACTGCTTTTGGAATGATTTCACCACTGGCAGCCCGGATCAGGTATTCCAGGATTTCCTCTCCCATTTGCTGAATGGTTTGTTCTCCGGTGATGATGCCTCCGCAGTCCAGATCAATGA
>DATKSX010000031.1:0-17318 GCA_035531415.1 Chitinophagaceae bacterium | reverse complement strand
AGGTCGTGAGTTCAATTCTCATCAACGGCTCAAACTTCAGGAATGAAATCCAGTTTGTCCCGCTTACATGGGCAAAACAACGGCAGTACCCGATACTAATTTAAAAAAACATCTATAAAAATCAACCACAATGGCAAAGGAAACCTTCAAGAGGGATAAGCCCCATGTCAACATCGGCACGATCGGTCACGTGGATCATGGAAAGACTACGCTGACCGCCGCCATCACGGCCATTCTGGCCAAAAAAGGGCTTGCCGAGAAGAGGGACTATGATTCCATTGATGCAGCCCCTGAAGAAAAAGAAAGGGGGATCACCATCAATACGGCGCACGTAGAATACCAGACCGTCCATCGCCATTATGCCCATGTGGATTGTCCCGGCCATGCGGATTATGTGAAAAATATGATTACCGGCGCCGCCCAGATGGATGGTGCCATATTGGTTGTTGCCGCCACAGACGGTCCCATGCCCCAGACCAAGGAACATATCCTGCTGGCCCGCCAGGTGGGTGTGCCCAGGATTGTGGTGTTCATGAACAAGGTGGACCTGGTAGACGATCCGGAACTGCTGGAACTGGTGGAAATCGAAATCCGGGAATTGCTCACCTCCTATGGATTTGACGGGGATAACGTTCCCATCATCAAGGGGTCCGCAACGGGCGCTCTTGCAGGGGACCCGAAATGGGTGAAGGCCATCGATGAACTGATGGATGCCGTGGATACCTATATTCCGCTGCCTCCCCGTCCGATCGACCAACCCTTCCTCATGTCCGTGGAAGATGTATTCTCCATTACCGGCCGCGGAACCGTTGGAACCGGACGTATTGAAAGGGGAAAGGTGAAGGTGGGTGATAACGTGGAAATTGTGGGGCTGATTCCCCAATCCCTGAAATCCACCGTCACCGGGGTGGAAATGTTCAAGAAGATCCTGGACGAAGGGGAGGCCGGAGATAATGCCGGTTTGCTGTTGAGGGGGATCGAAAAAAAGGACATCCGCCGCGGTATGGTGATCTGCCAGCCGGGCTCCATTACCCCGCATACCGATTTCAAATGCGAAGTATATGTGCTGAGCAAGGAGGAAGGAGGGCGTCATACCCCGTTCTTCAATAAATACCGCCCGCAGTTCTATTTCAGGACCACGGACGTAACCGGGGAAGTGGAACTCGCCCAGGGGGTGGAAATGGTGATGCCCGGGGACAATGTATCCCTGTTGGTTCACCTGATCCAGCCCATCGCCATGGAAAAGGGCCTGAAATTCGCGATCCGGGAAGGGGGACGCACCGTGGGAGCCGGACAGGTGACCGAGATTGTGAAATAAAGGGGAATTCCTGCGGCCCCGCAGAAAATCCGGAAAGATATTTCCAACGGGCATAGTTTAAGGGTAGAATAGCGGTCTCCAAAACCGTTGATGGGAGTTCGAATCTCTCTGCCCGTGCAGGAAAAAGAGGAGGGAAAAAAGAAATGGAATGAACAAGATCGTCAGCTATATCCAGGAGTCCTACAACGAGCTGGTCCATAAAGTATCCTGGCCCAGCTGGGAGGAACTGCAGTCTTCCACCATGGTCGTGCTGCTTTCCACCATCATTGTAACCCTGATCGTGTGGATTATGGACCTCAGCGCAAGCAAGATCCTGGAATTTTACTACAATATGTTCAAATGATGGAAGCAGCGATGACTCCCCCGGTCCGGGAGACCAAATGGTACGTGCTTCGCGTAGTGAGCGGGAAGGAGAAAAAAATCAAGGAATATCTGGATGTGGACATTCGCCGGTCTGGCTGGGGAAACGTGATAACCCAGGTTTTTGTGCCCGTTGAACATGTATATAAGATGCAGGCGGGTAAAAAAGTAATGCGGGAGAAAAATTTCTACCCGGGCTATATCATGATTGAGGCGGTGGAGGGGAAGCTCACCGATGAGATGATTTCCCATATCAACAACACCACCAATGTGATCCATTTCCTGGGTAAAGACAAGCCGGTTGCCCTGAGGAAAACCGAAGTGAACAAGATGCTGGGTAAGGTGGATGAGGTGACCGACCAGGGCCTGACGATGAGCGAGCCCTTCATTGTTGGAGAGACCATCAAGATCATCGATGGGGCCTTCAATGATTTCAACGGCACCATCGAAGAAGTGAACGACGAAAAGAAAAAGCTGAAAGTAACGGTTAAAATATTTGGGAGGGCCACCCCGGTGGAGCTCAATTTCATGCAGGTCGAAAAGATCAGCTGAGCTGCCGGGCAGACCCGTTTTACCAAAACAAGGAAATATGGCAAAGGAAATCTCAGGTTACGTGAAGCTTCAGGTGAAAGGGGGACAGGCCAATCCGGCCCCTCCCATCGGCCCGGCTCTCGGATCCAAAGGGGTCAATATCATGGAGTTCTGCAAGCAGTTCAACGCCAGGACCCAGGACCGGATGGGTAAGGTCCTTCCGGTGATTTTGACCGTATACACCGACAAATCTTTCGAGTTCGTCATCAAGACTCCCCCGGCTGCGGTGCAGCTGCTGGAGCTCGCCAAACTGCAAAGCGGATCAAAAGAGCCGAACCGCAACAAGGTCGGCAAGGTCACCCGGGAGCAGGTGGAGGAAATCGCCAGGGATAAAATGGCGGACCTGAACTGCTTCACCCTGGAAAGCGCGGCCTCCATGGTCGCCGGAACTGCCAGGAGCATGGGCATTACCGTGGACGGGATGACCAAGTAATCACGATTGACTGACCGCTAAAACTGATCCTGCAATGGCCATCACGAAAAAAAGAAAAGCAGCCCTGACAAAGCTGAATAATAAGGAATTCACCCTGAAGGATGCGGCTTCCCTGGTCCGGGAGGTGAACTGCACGAAATTCGACAGTAGCGTGGACCTGCATATCCGGCTCGGGGTTGACCCCAAGAAAGCCGACCAGTCCGTCCGGGGATCGGTAACCCTTCCCCACGGGACCGGCAAATCCAAGAAGGTCCTGGTGCTTTGTCCTCCGGATAAGGAGGAAGAAGCCAAGGCCGCCGGCGCCGATTTTACGGGACTGGATGAATATGTGCAGAAGATCGAAGGAGGCTGGGCCGATGTGGATGTGGTGATCGCCACCCCTTCGGTCATGCCGAAAATCGGGAAGCTGGGAAAGGTGCTCGGACCCAGGAACCTGATGCCGAATCCCAAAACGGGAACCGTGACCAATGATATCGCTGGCGCGATCCGGGATGTAAAAGGAGGGAAAATATCTTTCAAGGTCGACAAGGCCGGGATCATTCATGCCTCCGTGGGAAGGGTATCTTTCACTTCCGATAAGATTGAACAGAATTCACAGGAACTGATCAATGCGGTGATCCGGCTCAAGCCTTCTTCCGCCAAGGGGATTTACCTCAGGGGAATTTCGATGGCGAGCACCATGAGCCCCGGCATCACGGTGGACCCAAGGTCCGTTTCAAACTAAGGAGAGATGAACAAGACACAGAAGAATGAGGCTATCGGGTTGCTGAAGGAGAAATTCTCCCAATACCAGAATTTCTATTTCGCGGACTCCAGTTCCCTTACCGTGGCCCAGGTCAACAGGCTGCGCAGGATTTGTTTCGAAAAGAAGGTAGAATTGAGGGTTGCCAAAAACAGCCTGATCCGCAAGGCTCTGGAGCATTACGGCAGCGAAAAATATGCAGGGGTGTGGGATGCCCTTCAGGGTCAAACGGCTATTCTTTTTTCCGAAAACCCGAAATCCCCGGCCCAGATCATCAGTTCCTTCAGGAGGGACACCAACGGGGAGCGGCCCGTGCTGAAGGCGGCGTACATCAATTCGGATGTCTACCTCGGCGACCAGCAACTGGAAACCCTGGGAAGGTTAAGGACCAAGAATGAACTCATCGGGGAATTGATCGGTCTGCTGCAGGCTCCGGCCCAGCGGGTGATCGGCGCGCTCCAGTCCGGAGGGCAGAAGCTCGCGGGGGTAATCAAGACCCTGGAGCAGCGGGAAGGCTGATCATTACCGAATAAGCAACAAGGCTTCCATTTTAGTTATTATATCAGGTTCAGATTATTCAAAGCAGATAAAAATTCAGATTCACATGGCAGATTTAAAAGCGTTTGCGGAACAACTGGTTGGTTTGTCCGTAAAGGAGGTCAACGAACTGGCGAAGATCCTGAAAGATGAATATGGGATCGAACCTGCAGCGGCTGCACCAGTGGCAGCAGCAGCAGGACCGGCCGCAGCGGCAAAGCCCGCCGAGGAAAAAACGGCATTCACGGTCTTGCTGAAAGCCGCCGGGCCCAACAAGCTCAATGTGGTGAAAGTGGTGAAGGAAATCACGGGACTTGGCCTGAAAGAAGCTAAGGACCTGGTAGATGGCGCCCCCAAGCCGATCAAGGAGAATGTGGCAAAGGCTGATGCCGAGCAGGCAGCTACCAAATTGAAGGAAGCTGGAGCGGAAGTAGAGGTGCAGTAGGCCCTTTCCGGGACTTGGTTTTTTAGGTCAAAAGTGGCAACACCTTTGGCCTATTGCCGTATTCAATGAGCCTTAATTTCAACCCTTAATATGTCCTCAAAGAAAGTAACCGCACACGAAAGAATCAATTTCGGAAAGATCAAGCAGGTAGTTGAAACCCCGGATTTGCTGGGGATTCAGATTCAGTCCTTCAAGGACTTCTTCCAGCTGGAAACCACTCCGGATAAACGTAACAATGAAGGGCTATTCAAGGTGTTCCGGGAGAATTTTCCGATAACCGACACCCGGAACATATTCAACCTGGAGTTCCTGGATTATTTCGTGGATCCCCCCAGATATACCATCGAAGAATGCATCGAAAGGGGGTTAACCTATTCCGTTCCCCTGAAGGCCAAGCTCCGGCTGAGCTGTAATGATGAGGAACATGTGGATTTCCAGACCATCGTCCAGGATGTGTTCCTGGGCAATATCCCCTACATGACCCCCAGGGGCACCTTTGTGATCAACGGAGCCGAACGGGTGGTGGTTTCCCAGTTGCACCGGTCCCCCGGGGTGTTCTTCGGCCAATCCCTGCATCCCAACGGCACGAAAATCTATTCCGCCAGGGTAATTCCCTTCAAGGGAGCCTGGATGGAATTTGCCACGGACATCAACAACGTGATGTATGCCTATATCGACCGGAAGAAGAAATTCCCGGTGACCACCCTGCTTCGGGCCATCGGCTATGAAACGGATAAGGATATCCTGGAGCTGTTCGGGATGGCCGACGAGGTGAAGGCGGACAAGAAGACCCTGGATAAATTTATCGGGAAGAAGCTTGCAGCCCGGGTGCTGCGCAGCTGGGTGGAAGATTTTGTGGATGAGGACACCGGCGAGGTGGTCTCCATCGAGCGCAATGAGGTGGTTCTGGAACGGGACAGTGTCCTGGACCAGGGCAACATCGACCTGATCACGGGACTGGGGGTAAAAACGGTCTTTTTGCAGAAAGAGGAAGTGAGCGGGGATTTCTCGATCATTTACAACACCCTGAACAAGGATACCTCGAATTCTGAACTGGAGGCGGTCCAGCATATTTACAGGCAGCTCCGCGGCGCGGATGCACCGGACGATGAGACTGCACGCGGGATCATCGACAAGCTCTTCTTTTCCGACAAGCGCTATGACCTGGGAGAAGTAGGACGCTACAAGATTAACCGGAAGCTGTACCAGCAGACCACCCTGGACAAACGGGTGCTGACCAAGGAAGATATCATCGAGATCATCAAATACCTGGTTCACCTGACCAACGGGAAGGCGGAGATCGACGACATCGATCACCTGAGCAACCGGCGGGTACGGACCGTGGGGGAACAGCTTTATGCCCAGTTCGGCGTTGGGCTGGCCCGTATGGCCAGGACCATCCGGGAAAGAATGAATGTCCGGGACAATGAAGTATTCACCCCGGTGGACCTGATCAATGCCAGGACCCTTTCCTCCGTAATCAATTCCTTTTTCGGGACTTCCCAGCTTTCCCAATTCCTGGATCAGACCAACCCCCTTTCGGAGATCACCCACAAGCGGCGTATTTCCGCCCTTGGGCCGGGCGGCCTGAGCAGGGAAAGGGCCGGTTTTGAAGTCAGGGACGTGCATTATTCCCACTATGGAAGGCTTTGCACCATTGAAACCCCTGAAGGACCTAATATCGGACTGATCTCCACCCTTTGCGTACATGCCAAGGTGAATGAAATGGGTTTTATCGAGACCCCTTACCGCAAGGTCAAGGATGGGAAGGTGGATACCCATAAAATCGAATTCCTGAGCGCCGAAGAGGAAGACAACGCCAAGATCGCGCAGGCGAACGTGTTGCTGGATGATAAGGGCCATTTCATGGACGAAAAGGTCAAGGCCCGTCAGACAGGCGATTTTCCGATCCTGGACCGGGATGAGATTGAATATATGGACGTGGCCCCCAATCAGATTGTGGGCCTCAGTGCGTCCCTGATTCCTTTCCTGGAACATGATGACGCCAACAGGGCCCTGATGGGCTCCAACATGCAGCGGCAGGCCGTTCCCCTGATCAATCCCCAGGTGCCGATCGTAGGTACCGGGCTGGAGGGTAAGGCTGCCCGGGATTCCAGGCTGCAGATCACCGCGGAGGGTCCGGGCGTGATCGAATACGTGGATGCCAATGAGATCCACGTCCGCTATGACCGGGACGACATGCAGAAACTGGTCAGTTTCGAGGAAGACCTTAAAGTGTACCGGTTGACCAAGTTCACCAAAACCAACCAGTCCACTTCCATCAACCTGAAGCCCTGTGTGAGAAAGGGACAGAAGGTCCAGACCGGGGATTTCCTGACCGAGGGGTATGCCACCAAGAACGGTGAGCTGGCCCTGGGGCGGAACCTGAAGGTGGCTTTCATGCCCTGGAAGGGTTATAATTTCGAGGATGCCATCGTCATTTCCGAAAGAGTGGCCCGGGAAGACCTTTTCACCTCCATTCATATCGATGAATATGAACTGGAGGTCAGGGACACCAAGCTGGGAGAAGAAGAACTGACCGCCGATATTCCCAATGTGAGTGAGGAGGCGACCAAAGACCTGGACCAGCATGGCATCATCCGGGTAGGAGCGCATGTGAAAGAAGGCGATATCCTGATCGGGAAAATCACCCCCAAGGGGGAAAGCGACCCTTCTCCGGAGGAAAAATTGTTGCGGGCCATATTCGGGGACAAGGCAGGGGATGCCAAGGACGCTTCCCTGAAGGCTCCTCCCTCCACGGAAGGAGTAGTCATCGACAAGAAGCTTTTCTCCAGGGCCAAAAAGGACAAGAACTCCAAAGTGAGGGAAAAGTCCTCCATTGAAAAGCTGGAAAAAGTACACCAGAAGAATGCCGAGGACCTGACCAGTGTACTGCTGAGCAAGCTCCTGGTGCTGCTGAAGGACAAGCCTTCCGCCGGCATCAACAATAACTTCGGAGAGCTGCTCATCACCAAGAGTTCCAAGTTCACCACAAAGAACCTGGCCAACATCGATTTCCAGAATGTCAACCCCCTGGGCTGGACTTCCGATGATGGCACGAACGAGCAGATCAATACCCTGCTCCATAATTTCAACATCAAGTACAACGAAGAGCTGGGCCGTTACAAGCGGGAAAAGTTCAACATCTCCATCGGAGACGAGCTTCCTGCCGGAGTGCTGAAGCTCGCCAAGGTCTACCTGGCTTCCAAAAGGAAACTGAAGGTAGGGGACAAGATGGCCGGTAGGCATGGTAACAAGGGCATTGTCGCCAAGATCGTCCGGGACGAGGATATGCCCTTCCTGGAAGATGGCACTCCCGTGGATATCGTCCTGAACCCCCTGGGTGTTCCTTCCCGGATGAACCTGGGACAGATTTACGAAACCGTCCTGGGCTGGGCTGGCGAAAAACTCGGGGTGAAATTCGCGACCCCGATCTTCGACGGCGCTTCCACCGAGGAGATCGCCGACTATATCCTGAAGGCGGCCCTTCCGAAATTCGGCCACACTTTCCTCTACGACGGGGAGACCGGGGAAAGGTTCCATCAGAAGGCTACCGTTGGGGTGATTTATATGCTGAAGCTTTCCCACATGGTCGATGATAAGATGCATGCCCGGTCCATCGGGCCTTACAGCCTGATCACCCAGCAACCCCTCGGCGGGAAGGCCCAGTTCGGAGGCCAGCGTTTCGGGGAAATGGAAGTCTGGGCCCTGGAAGCCTATGGCGCGGCCAATATCCTGCAGGAACTGCTGACCATCAAGTCCGATGATATCATCGGAAGGGCCAAGGCCTATGAAGCTGTGGTCAAGGGAGACAACATCCCCAAGGCAGGCACCCCCGAATCCTTCAACGTGCTCGTGCATGAGCTCAGGGGGCTCGGCCTTGACCTGAAATTTGAATAATCGCCCCGGCGGGGTCTTCCCGTCTGAGGATCGGATCACCATTAAACTGACCCGGGAAGACCCGCAAGGAATTGCGGGGCTTTCCGACCTAAAATAAAAGGAGACATAATGGCTATCAAAAAGGAAAATCGTCCCAAACTGAATTTCAGCCAGATCACCATCAGCCTGGCCTCTCCGGATTCCATCCTGGAAAGGTCGTATGGGGAGGTGCTCAAGCCAGAAACCATCAATTACCGGACCTACAAGCCGGAGCGGGACGGGTTGTTTTGCGAAAGAATTTTCGGTCCGGTAAAGGACTATGAATGCTATTGCGGAAAATACAAGAGGATCCGCTACAAGGGGATAGTCTGCGACCGCTGCGGGGTGGAAGTCACCGAAAAGAAAGTGAGAAGGGAGCGGATGGGCCATATCAAGCTGGTCGTCCCGGTGGTGCATATCTGGTATTTCAAATCCCTTCCCAACAAGATCGGGTACCTGCTGGGGATGTCCTCCAAGAAGCTGGAGACGATCATCTATTATGAAAGGTTCGTTGTGATCCAGCCTGGGATCCGCCAGGACAAGGGGCTCAACACCCTCGACCTGCTTACCGAGGAGGAATACCTGGAGATCCTGGATTCCCTTCCCAAGGAAAACCAGATGCTCCCGGACGAGGACCCGAACAAGTTTATCGCCAAGATGGGCGCCGAAGCAGCCCATATGCTCCTAACCCGGATCAAGCTCGACGAACTTTCCTACACCCTGCGCAACCAGGCCGCCCATGAGACTTCCCAGCAAAGGAAGGCTGAGGCGCTCAAAAGGCTCAGTGTGGTGGAAGCCTTCCGGGAAGCAAATCAGAATATCGAGAACCATCCGGAATGGATGGTGATGCAATATGTGCCCGTGGTGCCTCCCGAACTCAGGCCCCTGGTGCCTCTGGACGGAGGGCGTTTCGCCTCCTCCGACCTCAACGACCTGTACCGGAGGGTGATCATCCGCAACAACCGGCTGAAAAGGCTCATTGAGATTAAGGCTCCTGAAGTGATCCTGCGCAATGAAAAGCGCATGCTCCAGGAAGCCGTGGATTCCCTGTTCGACAATTCCCGGAAATCCAACGCCGTGAAAGCCGAAGGGGGCCGTGCCCTGAAATCCCTCAGCGATGTGCTCAAGGGAAAACAGGGAAGGTTCCGCCAGAACCTGTTGGGAAAAAGGGTGGATTATTCCGGAAGGTCTGTGATCGTGGTTGGCCCGGAGCTGAAGCTCCATGAATGTGGCCTCCCCAAGGACATGGCCGCCGAGCTGTTCAAGCCCTTCATCATCCGTAAGCTGATAGAAAGGGGCATTGTCAAGACCGTGAAATCGGCCAAGAAGCTGGTGGACCGCAAGGAAGCGGTGGTCTGGGATATCCTGGAAAATATCCTCAAAGGCCATCCCGTCATGCTGAACCGGGCTCCGACCCTGCACCGGCTGTCCATCCAGGCCTTCCAGCCTAAGCTGGTGGAAGGGAAAGCCATCCAGCTGCACCCCCTGGTCTGCACCGCGTTTAACGCAGATTTTGACGGCGACCAGATGGCTGTGCACGTCCCCTTAAGCAATGCGGCGATCCTGGAAGCCCAGCTCCTGATGCTATCCAGCCATAACATCCTGAATCCCCAGAACGGAACCCCGATCACCCTGCCTTCACAGGACATGGTGCTTGGCCTGTACTATATCACCAAGGGCAAAAGGTCCACTGAAACCGAAAAGGTCAATGGGGAGGGGAAGTCCTTCTATTCCTCCGAAGAGGTCATCATTGCCTACAATGAAGGCAAAGTAGACCTCCATGCCTGGATTAAGGTGAAGTCCCAGCTCCGGACTGCAGAGGGTAAGCTGGAAACCAAACTTATTGAGACCACGGTAGGAAGGGTGCTGTTTAACCAGACCGTTCCGAAGGAAGCGGGCTTCATTAATGCCCTGCTGACCAAAAAATCGCTCCGGGAGATCATCGGGGACATCATCAAGGTCACCGATATCCCCAAGACAGCCAAGTTCCTGGATGAGATCAAAACCCTGGGATACCGGATGGCCTTCAAGGGAGGTCTTTCCTTCAATATCAATGACCTGATTATCCCCGAGGCCAAGCAGACCATGATCGAGAACGCCTCCACCGAGGTGGATGAGGTCTGGGAAAATTACAACATGGGGCTGATCACCAACAACGAAAGATATAACCAGATCATCGATATCTGGTCCAGAGTGGATACGAAGCTGACGGAGACCCTGATCCGGGAGCTGGCCAACGACAAGCAGGGCTTCAACTCGGTTTACATGATGCTGGATTCCGGCGCAAGGGGTTCCAAGCAACAGATCAAGCAGCTCGCCGGGGTGAGGGGCCTGATGGCCAAGCCCAGGAAATCGGGATCCACGGGATCGGAGATCATTGAGAACCCGATTTTGTCCAATTTCAAGGACGGGCTAAACGTCCTGGAATATTTCATCTCCACCCACGGGGCCCGAAAAGGTCTTGCCGATACCGCCCTGAAGACTGCGGATGCAGGTTACCTCACCCGCCGCCTGGTGGACGTGGCCCAGGATGTGGTGATCAATGAAGAAGACTGCGGAACCCTCCGGGGCATTGCGACCACCGCCCTGAAGGATAACGAGGAAATAGTGGAACCGCTTTTCGACCGTATTCTGGGCAGGACCTCCCTGCATAACGTATATGATCCCCAGAGCGATGAGCTCATCATCGCCGCGGGAGACCAGATCACCGAAGAAGTGGCTCACCGTATTGAGGATAGCGCCATCGAATCGGTGGAAATCCGTTCGGTGCTGACCTGCGAAAGCCGCCGGGGTGTTTGCGTCAAATGTTACGGAAAAAACCTGGCCACCGGATACCTTGCACAGAAAGGGGACGCCGTGGGCATCATCGCAGCCCAGTCCATCGGGGAACCGGGAACGCAGCTTACCCTGCGCACCTTCCATGTCGGCGGCGTTGCCGGATCCACCTCGGTGGATTCCCAGCTGGTCGCCAAGTTCGAAGGGGTGGTGCATTTTGACGGACTGAGGACCACCATTTACGAAAACAATGATGGGGATAAAGTGCAGGTGGTGATCGGAAGAACCGGTGAGTTGCGCATCATGGATTCCAAGAATGACCGGCTCATGGTAACCCATAACATTCCTTATGGGTCCACCTTGCTTGTCAAGGATAACCAGAAGGTGATCAAGGGGGATGTGATTTGTTCCTGGGATCCCTTCAATGCCGTAATCGTATCGGAGATTGCCGGTACGGTGAAGTTTGAAAGCATTATAGAAGGGATCACCTTCCGGGAAGAAGCCGATGAACAAACCGGACACCGGGAAAAGGTGGTGATTGAAACCAAGGATAAGAACAAGATCCCCTCCATCCTGGTGGAGAAAGGAAAAGAGGTCAAAACCTATAACCTGCCGGTCGGCTCCCATATCGTGGTGACCGAAAAGGATGAGGTGAAACCGGGACAGGTGATTGTCAAGATTCCCAGGGTGATCGGAAAGCTCAGGGACATCACCGGGGGTCTCCCCAGGGTCCAGGAACTGTTTGAAGCCCGCAGCCCCTCCAATCCGGCCATTGTTTCGGAGATCGATGGGGTCGTGACCTTCGGAAGCATCAAGCGGGGCAACCGGGAGATCATCATCGAATCCAAGGAAGGTGCAGTCAAGAAATACCTGGTCCCCCTGACCCGCCACATTCTGGTTCAGGACGGGGATTTTGTGAAGGCTGGCACGGCTCTTTCCGACGGGTCAATTACACCCGCAGATATCCTTGCCATCAAGGGACCTTTCGCGGTCCAGGAGTACCTGGTCAATGAAATCCAGGAAGTCTACCGCCTTCAGGGGGTAAAGCTGAATGATAAGCATATTGAGGTGATTGTCCGCCAGATGATGCGCAAGGTCACCATCGAGGATCCCGGAAACACCAGGTTCCTGGAAGGGGATACCGTGGACAAGTTCGAGTTCTTTGAGGAGAATGATGAGATTTACGATAAAAAGATGGTCGTCGATCCAGGGGAATCCGCAACGCTCAAGGCCGGGCAGATCGTGAGCCTAAGGCAGGTCAGGGAGGAAAACTCCGCCCTGCGTCGGGCCGATAAAAAACTCGTTCAGTTCCGGGACGCAGAAGCGGCTACCTCAAGCCCGCTCCTGTTGGGGATCACCAAAGCCTCCCTGGGGACGCACAGCTGGATTTCTGCTGCTTCCTTCCAGGAAACCACCAAGGTCCTTTCCCAGGCTGCCATCAACGGGAAAACGGACAAGATGCTTGGCCTGAAGGAAAATGTGATCACCGGGCACCTGATCCCGGCGGGCACCGGGCTTAGGGATTTTGATAACCTGGTTGTCGGATCCAAGGAGGAATATGATATCCTGGTGGCTTCCAAGGAAGCCTTCCAGTTCGATGAAGAGGAGTGATGGTCCAAAATCAAAGATTAAAGGCCCTGCTTCCCGCAGGGCCTTTTTAAATTAGGATGGGGGGAAATGGATCTCTTGAACCGCTCCCTTCGCCCATGAAATCGGCTAGTCCCGGAAGATTTTAGCTTGCCCTTAACAGGTCCCTGTGGCAAAAAGGTTAAATTTGCTTTGAAGTCCCCACCCCGAAATATTTTTGACCCCTTTAATCAATAGGCAGAAATGAAACAGCTTTCTCTGGTAATGAATCTCGTCCTGTTGGTCCTGGTGGCCCTCCTGTTCTATTGGCATTTTGCGCCCAGGCAGAAATCAGCCTCTGCCGATTCCCTGACCTGGAAGGATTCTACGATCCTGAGTAGTTCAGGCTTTAAGATTGCATATGTCAACCTGGATTCCCTGGAAGCCAATTACGGCTTTTTCAGGGAAAGCAATGCCGCCTTCAACAAAAAGCAGGCAGCCATGGAATCCGACCTGAGCCGGGATGCCCATACCCTCCAGGATGAAGAGGCCCAACTCCAGCAAAAAGCTTCCAGCCTCACCCAGGCGGAAGGAGAATCTGAACAAAAAGCATTGATTATCAAACAACAACAACTCCAGGTTAAAGAGCAGAACATGCGCCAGGAATTGTTGAATGAGCAGGCCTCTTTTCAGGATGAACTCCAGGGCAGGTTGGACGCCTTTTTGGCAAAATACAATGCGAACCGGAAATTTGCCTATATCCTGGCCTATTCCAGGGGATTGAACAATTTGTTGTATAAGGACAGCGCTTATGACATCACCAATGACGTCATCGCCGGCCTGAACTCGAGTACCGTGGCAGGGAAATAGAGATGCTCAA
Organism: Chitinophagaceae bacterium; assembly: GCA_035531415.1. Taxonomy (GTDB): domain Bacteria; phylum Bacteroidota; class Bacteroidia; order Chitinophagales; family Chitinophagaceae; genus JANWKA01. The sequence goes on along the minus strand of DATKSX010000031.1, from coordinate 3,753 downwards.
ATAAATTGCGCATCCAAGGATTATCTTATTATCTTAAACCCCGGCTGAGTCATTCAGCCGGGGTTTTTCATCATTGCCCATGGAGCAGGAAAGCGGTTCTTTCAGAAGATCTCTCGGTTTATTAGATGGTATATTGTTGGTTTCCGGAGTCATGATCGGTTCCGGCATCTTTCTGGTAAGTGCAGAGATTTCGCGTACCGTGGGAAGCGCAGGTCTGATGATGCTGGTCTGGGTGATCGGAGGTTTGATGACAATCGCGGCTGCCGTAAGCTACGGAGAGTTGTCTGGCATGTTTCCCAGGGCAGGAGGCCAGTATGTCTATCTTCGGGAGGCTTTCAATCCGTTGATCGGATTTTTATTCGGATGGTCCTTTTTTGCCGTAATTGAGACCGGCACGATTGCTGCCGTCGCGGTGGCCTTTGCCAAATATGCGGCTTTCATCTATCCTTCCCTGGGAGAGGAGCATAAAATCCTTACGCTGGGGAGTTTCAGCATTTCGGTTGCGCAAGTCATCGCAATCGGTCTCGTTTTGCTGTTGAGCTATATTAATACCCGGGGCATCCAGAGCGGAAAATGGATCCAGGCCATTTTTACCACGGCCAAGATCCTTTCCCTGGTCATCCTGATACTTTTCGGATTTTTGATCGGGGCCAAAGCAGGGATCTGGCATTCCAATTGGATGAACGCCTGGAGCGGATTTCATTACCAGGGTATGGGGAACAAGGTGCCTCTTCATGGCCTGGAGTTGGTGGCCTTCATTGGTGTGGCCATGGTGGGATCCCTTTTTTCCAGCGATGCCTGGAACAGCGTAACCTTCATCGCCGCGGAAATCCGGCGGCCTGAGCGCAATATCGGCCTAAGCCTTTTATTCGGAACTTTGATCGTCACGGTGATTTATATTTTATGCAATCTGGTTTACCTGGCGGTTCTTCCCATGCACAGCATTGCCACCGCCCCGGCGGACCGGGTGGCGGCATCCGCTTCCCTGTTTATCTTCGGGAAGGGAGGGGCGCTATTGATCGCCCTGATGATCATGGTTTCCACCTTCGGATGCGTGAATGGTTTGGTTCTCAGTGGTGCCAGGGTATATTACACCATGGCTTGCGACGGGCTTTTCTTCAAAAAAACTTCCCGGCTGAATGGGAAAGGAGTACCGGCTTATGGGATTTGGATCCAATGCGCATGGGCCGCAATACTCTGTTTCTCAGGAAAATATAATGATTTGCTCACCTATGTGATCTTTGTAGTGCTTATATTTTACGCGCTGACCATTGCCGGAATATTCCGGTTGCGAAGATTCAAACCGGATATCCCGCGTCCTTATAAGGCCTTCGGCTATCCCTGGATACCCGGGATTTATATTTTGTTTGCCAGCGCTATTTGTGTTTCTCTTTTTATTTTCAAGCCAGCCAATACCTGGCCAGGCCTGGTCATCGTCCTGTTGGGTATTCCCTTGTACTATTTTCTGAGAAGAAGCCATAAGCCTGCTGAAACCATTACCTGACCATGCCTTATGAATTTTTCGACAACCTGTTCAGCCATTTTGGCAATATCCGGGTTGCGGTGATCGGAGATGCGATGGTGGATGTCTACCTGTGGGGAATCGTGGAAAGGATTTCCCCGGAAGCCCCGGTGCCGGTGGTAACCCTGCAAAAGGAGGAAAACAGGCCTGGGGGAGCTGCAAATGTCGCGGCGAACCTCAGGGCCCTCGGGGCTTCAGTAGAGCTATACACCGTTACCGGAGATGACTCTACTGCAGGATTGCTCTGTGGCATGCTGGAAACCCTGGGAATCTCCACCAAGGGAGTGCTCCGGAGCAAAACCAGAACTACCACCACCAAGTCCAGGATCATTTGCCGCAGCCAGCAAATGCTCCGGCTGGACCAGGAAATGACCGAAGACCTGATTGCTGACGATGAGATTGATTTCCTAAATTTGGTCCTTTCCGGACTGGAATCCAACCGGCCCGATGTGGTCATCCTCCAGGACTATAACAAGGGAGTGCTTACCAGCCACGTAATCCAGCAGCTGATCGCCAAGGCAGAGGTACTGAGCATACCGACCTGCGTGGATCCCAAGGTCAGGAATTTTTTGGCCTATACCGGAGCCACGGTGTTCAAGCCCAACCTGAAGGAAGTCCGGGAAGCCCTGAACCTGCCCGGGTTGGAAACCACCGAAGAGTCCCTTGGAGAAGTCCATGCGGCGCTGAGCCAGAGGCTGGGTCATCAGGTGACCTTTATCACGCTTTCGGAACATGGGGTGTATTACCAGGATTCCAGACAGGGGGCCATTGTCCCATCCCATATGCGCAATATCGCCGATGTCAGTGGGGCTGGGGATACCGTAATCGCGACAGCTGGCCTGGTTTGGGCTGCAACCAAAAATGCGCGCCTGATGGCTGAGATCGCGAACCTTGCCGGCGGCCTGGTTTGCGAGGAGGTTGGGGTGGTAACGGTCGACAAGGAACGCCTTCTTTCCGAATGCAGGAAATTACTCCGGTAAACTACCTCCGGGCTAAGGCACTAAAAGAAATCCAATCTTACCCTAAAGTCAACTCATGGCATTGTATACCATCGTGATCCATGGCGGAGCCGGGGTGATTCCGACACTACCCGGAAACCAAGAGCGCCTTGACCGATGCCACCAGGGCCTTCGGGAGGCCCTGGAAGCTGGATTTTTGGTCCTGAAGAAAGGAGGATCTTCACTTGACGCAGTGACCCGGGCTGTGGCCCTGCTTGAGGATAATCCTCTGTTCAATGCGGGAAAGGGGTCGGTTTTCAATGCGGAGGGACACCATGAGATGGATGCAGCAGTGATGCGGGGAGATACCCTGGATTGTGGTTCAGTGGCTGGGGTTTCTAATATCCGGAACCCTATCCTTCTGGCCCGTGCCGTTATGGAACAGTCGGGTCATGTGTTCCTGTCAGGAAAGGGAGCCGAAGACTTTGCCAGGCAAATCGGTCTTTCCCGGGAACCCGATGCTTATTTTTTTACCCAGGAAAGGTGGGATCAATGGCAGCAGTCCCAAAAGGATTTCAGGGACCAGGGGAAATTATCGGGAAAATTCGGAACAGTGGGGGCTGTGGCAATAGATCAGCAAGGGAATATCACCTCTGCAACCTCGACAGGAGGAATGACCAACAAGATCCCCGGGAGGATTGGAGACAGCCCTGTCATCGGTGCCGGAACTTATGCGAACAATACCACCTGCGGCATTTCTTGTTCCGGCCATGGTGAGTTCTTTATCCGGGGGGTAGCCGCACACGATGTGTCCTGCCTGATGCAATATGCCGGGTTGAGCCTAAAAGAAGCCATGAAACTGGTGGTATTCGAAAAAATCCCCGGGTTTGGAGGCAGCGGAGGCATGATTGGGGTGGATGGCCAGGGAAGAGGGTACATTATCTTTAATACTCCAGGGATGTACTGGGGAATCCAGGATAGTTCAGGAAGGGGGGAAACAGCCATTTTCCCGGACCCCCTGATTTGAACCTGGATTTAAAATCGCTTATTTTTGCATTCCTTGCCCGATAGTATAATGGCAGTACAGCAGATTTTGGTTCTGCTTGTCCTGGTTCGAATCCAGGTCGGGCAACTTTTATAAAACAAACCTTTTCTTCTTTTCCTTTATGACAGATTATCAGTACGCTATATAGGTTTTGCAAAAGAAGTTCTATTTGCTTTCTTTCCCCTTCCAATCTACATTTGAAAAGGATTATTACCGACACACTTTATTGCTAATTAATTCTTTACATG
>DATKSX010000030.1:0-4108 GCA_035531415.1 Chitinophagaceae bacterium | reverse complement strand
AGCATCCAGGTGGATACCGGAATACCGGACAGCGATTTCCAGTAATTCCGGCCGAATATTATTACAGGCGATGGGCCGTTCCGATGGGACGGCCCATCCCATTTCAGGGCCCGGGGGCGGGTTGATTTTCCCTGAATTCCGGTCCGGAGGCGGAAAGAGCACCAATTCTTCCCTATTTTTACCGGTTCGGGCCAGGGACCCGCGAGGACCCCCGAATTCAGGTTCAGGTATGAAGAAAAATAGGAATGCTAGCGTAGGTTTTATTTTCATCACCCTGCTGATCGATTGCATCGGACTGGGCATCATCATCCCGGTCATTCCCAAACTGATCCAGGAACTCACCGGGAGCAACCTGAGTGTGGCATCGGAGTATGGAGGCTGGCTTACCGCCAGCTATGCCATCATGCAGTTTATGTGTGCGCCCATCCTGGGTAATCTCAGCGACCGCTTCGGGAGAAGGCCGATCCTGCTGCTCTCCCTGCTGGGACTTGGGATCGATTATCTTTTCCTTTCCTTCGCTCCCACCATCGCCTGGCTCTTCCTGGGAAGGATCATCGCCGGGATCTTCGGGGCCAGTTTCACCACAGGATCGGCCTATCTGGCCGATATCAGCACCGAGGAGAACAGGTCTCAGAATTTCGGGATGGTAGGGGCTGCCTTCGGCCTGGGGTTTATCATCGGGCCGGCGATCGGGGGGAAGTTCGGCGAATTAGGGCTCCGGGTTCCTTTCATGATCGCTGCCGGATTTTCCCTGCTCAATTGCCTCTATGGATTTCTTATCCTGCCTGAATCCCTGTCCCGGGAAAACCGCCGCAGCTTTGAATGGAAAAGGTCCAACCCCGTCGGTTCTCTGCTCCACCTGAGAAAGTACCCTGTGGTCTCCGGCCTGATCGTCACTTTGGTGCTCATCTATATGGCGGGATATTCGGTTCAGGCGACCTGGACATTCTACAATATGCTGAAATTCAACTGGAGCATGAGCCTGGTGGGTTATTCCCTGGCAACAGTAGGGGTGCTGCTGGCCCTGGTCCAGGGAGGACTGATCCGGGTGGCCATTCCGCTGCTGGGCCAGAAATATGCCATCCTTTCCGGGCTGCTGCTGGAAATCATCGGATGCCTCCTGTTCGGTTTTGCCACCAGCAGCTGGATGATGTTTGCCTTCCTGGTTCCCTATTGCGTGGGCAGCATCTCCGGTCCCGCGCTCCAGGGCGTCATCTCCTCCCAGGTTCCATCCAATGAACAGGGGGAGTTGCAGGGGGCGCTGACCAGCCTGATGAACGTGACCTCCATTGCGGGGCCCCTCCTGATGACCAGCCTGTTCGGTTACTTCAGCCGGCCGAATGCCTTGGTTTATTTTCCGGGCGCCCCTTACCTGATGGGGGCTCTCCTGCTGGCTCTGGGCCTGCTGTTTTCCCTCCGCTCCCTGAATGCCCACCGGGCCCAGCTGGGCATGGCGGCCCGGTGATTTCTTTCCGCCTGAGCCCTTCTTCCGGTAATTTTTTTTCGTTTTTTTCTTTTCCCTGCTGGTATCTTACCAGGACAATTCCCATGCATGAAAAAATATTTTGTTTTGATCGCCGCCATTCTGGCCTTCGGTCCGGCCCTTGAGGGCCAGGACCGGGATACCGGCTATGATGCCCATGCGCTCTTCGGGCCCCTTTTTTACACCCACAACGGCAACCTCTTCCGCAGCGCCAATGGCAGCCCGGGCCCTGACTTTTGGCAGAACCGCGCGGATTACCGGCTGAGCATGGTCCTGGATACAACGACCAAAATGATCCGGGGCAGGGAAACGATCGGGTACACGAACAACAGTCCGGATTCCCTGCATTATATCTGGCTCCAGCTGGACCAGCAGGTCAGCAGGCCCGGTTCCAGAAGCAGGCTGGTTTCCGGGGCCCGGGGGGCCCGGGACACCACCCAGGGGTACCAGTTCAGCTCGGTCCGGATCCTGGGAAAGAGGGGCTGGATTAACGTGGACTATATCATCACCGATACCCGGATGCAACTTCGCCTGGACCGGCCCCTGGCACCCCGGGGGGGAAAGCTGCAGATCCGGATGGACTATGCATTCAGGCTGGCCAAAAGCGGGGGAAGCGGAAGAGACGGATGGATGGAGACCCGCAACGGAACGATTTACGATATTGCACAGTGGTATCCCCGGCTCTGCGTCTATGACGATATCTACGGATGGAACACCCTTCCCTTTCTGGGCGGGGGAGAATTCTACCTGGAATACGGAGATTTCGATTATCAGGTCACGGTTCCCTGGGACATGATTGTGGCAGCCTCCGGGAAACTGGAAAATCCGGCCCAGGTCCTGACGCCCACGGAGATCAGTCGAATTTCCCGTGCCGCCAACTCGGACCAGACCGTCATGATCCGCGGCCCGCAGGAGGTGAACGACCCCTCCACCCGGCCGGTCCACAAGGGTATGCTGACCTGGCATTTCACCATGAAAGATTCCAGGGATGTGGCGATTGCAGCTTCCCGGGCCTATGTATGGGATGCGGCCCGGATCAACCTTCCGGGAGGAAGACATTGCCTGGGCATGTCCGTTTACCCGGTGGAAAGCCAGGGGAAGGAAAAATGGGGCAGGGCCACGGAGTACATTAAAAACGCGGTGGAGATCTTCTCCCGGAACTGGTTTGTGTACCCCTACCCGGTGGCCATCAATGCGGCAGGACCGGTGGGAGGAATGGAATATCCCGGAATCACATTCGACGGAATGAGGGCCGGAGGGAAGGGGCTTTGGGCACTTTTGGCCCATGAAATCGGGCACAACTGGTTTCCCATGGTGGTAGGCAGCGATGAGCGCAGGAATGCTTTCATGGATGAAGGGTTCAACACCTTTATCGACATCTATGCTTCCGATTCTTTCAACCACGGGGAATACGCGCCCAAACGGGACGGGGAATATGCCCCCCGCGGAGGCAATCCCGCGCGGGAGATTGTTCCGCTTCTATCCAACCCTGCCGCTCCTCCCATCGTTTATCCTGCCGACGGGATCCCACCCTCCCTGGTGCATCCGCTGGAGTATTTCAAGACTGCCCTGGGCCTGGTCCTGCTCCGGGAAATGATACTCGGGCCGGATCGGTTCGACTATGCCTTCCGCCGTTATATCAGCGCCTGGGCATACCACCATCCCATGCCGGAGGATTTTTTCCGGAGCATGGAAAACGGAGCCGGAGAAGACCTGGACTGGTTCTGGAGGGAATGGTTCCTGGAGAACTGGAGCCTGGACCAGGCAGTCCGGTCCGTGGCCTATACCGATAAGGATCCCTCCCATGGAGCCGTGATCACACTGGCCAACCTGGACCGGATGGCCATGCCGGTCGTGCTGCGCATTCAGGAATCCAACGGAAGGGACAGCACCATGCACCTCCCCGTGGAAATCTGGCAACGGGGCGGGGTTTTCTCATTCCATTATGGGTCCACCTCCCCGATTGATTCGGTGATCCTGGATCCCGATGGGCGGTTCCCGGACGAAAACCTTTCCAACAATATCTGGACCTCATCCAGAATGCCATGAAAATCCATGAATTGAGGATTCTTCCCCTTTCCATTCCCTGGTTCTTCATCCTGCTATCATTTCTAATCCTGGCGGGTTACCCGGGAAAAGGGCAGGAAGGATATCTTGCTCACCTGGATGCAGGAAAACATTTTCCGATCTATACCGGCTATGCCGCTGCCCGGGAGCGGTCGGATTTTCTTTTGGACGAGGGATATCGCTTCAATTATGACCAGGACAGCCTTGGCGCCGAATTTCTTTCCGGGAAGGCCGGTTCCCTGGGTTTGGCCTTCCGGATCAGGGGAAAAATCATTTACCGGACAATGGATTATTACCGCCCTGCTGTGATCACGGCTTCCTTCCCGGACCTGGTCCACTATGAGTGCATGCCAGTGAAAGGATTGCTGGTCCGGGCCATTTTTCTGGTCTATGCGTCTGATGCCTCCCTCTGGCAGCTCCGGATCCAAAACATTACAGGAAGGAAGATGGACTGCGGGGTCTATTTTTTCGTTCATGGCCGCCCGGGATTACTGCTGGACCCCCAACCTGTTGCGGGCTATCCTGCCCTCTCCTTCCGGCACCTGGAACCGCCGGACT
>DATKSX010000029.1:0-3107 GCA_035531415.1 Chitinophagaceae bacterium | reverse complement strand
CCCTGGCAAATGCCCTCCAGACCCTTTTTCAATGATCCGGTGAGGGAATTTGGCTTTATTCTGTTCTCAGATTTTTCACCGGGCTGGTCAGAGCGGCCTGAATGGAATGATAGCTTACCGTGAGGGCCGCAATCAAGAGCGCAGCCATCCCGGCCCCGGCGAAAATCCACCATCCCAGGGTGGTTTTATAGGCAAAGCCCTGAAGCCATTTATTCATGATCCACCAGGAGGCAGGAGATGCCAGGAAGATGGCCCAAAGGATCAGTTTGAGGTAATCCCTGGAGAGCATTGCCACGATATCGGTGACCTGGGCTCCCAGCACCTTCCGTATTCCGATTTCCTTCATTCGCTGTTGGGCGGCAAATAGGATCAGGCCGAACAGGCCCATACAACCCACCAGCACGGCCAAAAGGGCGAAAACGCCCAGGATTGTTCCTGTTCTTCTTTCCTCATCATAGGTTTGGCGGACCTGGTCATCCAGGAAGTAAAAGGAGAGCGGAGCCTCCGGGCGAAGGGAGTTCCATTTTCCGTTCAAATCCGGAATGAGAGCCTTTAAATCTGCATTTTTCACTTTCAGGATCATGGTCCCGGCTCCAGACCCAAGCACCATGACCAGGGGTGAAATCAATTCATGCAGGGATTTGAAATGGAAATCATTGACCACTCCGATCACATGATAGGTGATTTCCTTTCCATCATTATCTCTCCGCGTCAGGGTGTGGCCCAGGGCATCCGCGCCCCAGCCCATCGCGATCGAGGCCGATTGATTCACCAGGGCCGCGGAGGAATCTGTCGGAAATTGCATGGAAAAATTCCTTCCTGCAGCCAGGTGGAGGCCCAGGGTAGGGATATAGTTATAATCCACATCATAGCGTAAGGTTTTCACCAGGTTTTTATCCTGGTGGTCCGGAAACACGAAGAAATTATTGGAATAACTCGGCCCTGCAGGCAGGTATCCCGAAACACTGACATTTGAGATGTTTGGATCACGCTTGAGTTCATCATAAAAAGCATCCTGGTTATTCCCAAGCAACCAGGTATCAGCAACCACAAGAACCTTATTCTGGTCATAGCCCAGTTTGGCATTCTGGATGAAATGCATTTGTTTGTATACCACCAGGGTGCTGATGATCAGGGAAATCGAAATAAAGAACTGAAAGACTACCAGGAAACTGCGCAGGCTGATGGTTTTTTTACCCTGTCCGGATCTGGCTTTCAGGACGGAAACGGGTTTGAATGAGGAAAGAAAAAGAGCGGGGTAACTGCCTGCCAGCAGGCCAATCACCCCCGTGAACAAGATCAGCCCGGGAATGATCCAGATCAAGGTAGCCGGCGGAAGAGCAAAAGTCTTTCCGGAAATTTGCTCCAGGTAAGGGAGACCCGCGTATAAAAAGCAAAGGCCAATGATCATGGCTATGGCAGTAATCAGAATGGATTCCAATAAGAACTGGATTGCCAATTCGGACCTTTCGGAACCCAGCACTTTGCGGATCCCGACTTCCATCATCCTTTTGGAAGCCCCTGCGGTGGAAAGGTTCATGAAGTTGATGCAGGCAATGAGCAGCATGAACACACCTATGGCCCCGAAAATATAAATGTACCGGATGTCTCCTTCCGGGCTCAGGTCATTGGTGAAATCCGAGTGTAAATGAATATCCAGGAGCGGCCGGAGGAAAAGACCGATTTGATTGCCCCCCTTGTGGAACTGCTCCAGGGTCATTCCCATGCCCTGTACCATCTGAGGACCTACATGGCGGTCCAGGAATCCGGGTAATTTTGCCTGGAGTTTCCGGTAATCATAACCCTTGGACAGGAGCAGATAGGTATTATAGCCAGAGGTCATGAAGGAAGGCGAGCGGGAATCCGGGTAACCGGTCAGGGAGGCGAAAAAAGAGAAATGGAAATGGGATTGCTCCGGAACCGGGTTAATCACACCGGTGACCTTCATGCTGATCCCCTGATCTTTCAGGGTCAGAATCTTACCGATGGGGTCCTGATTGCCAAAATATTTTTGCGCGATATCCCGGGTGATGACCACGGTATTGGGCTGGGCCAGGGCGGTGCGGGGATTCCCTTCCACCAGGGGAAGGGTGAAAATCTCAAAAAAATTGGGATCCACCAGGCAAAAATCATCTTCCTTGAAACTGTGATTATCATATACTACGATAGCAGGCCCGGTGCGCAACAGCCTGGTGGCGTCCAGCACTTCCGGGTATTCCGCCTTCAGGGCCTGTGCAACCGGAGGCATCACATTGGCTTCCCGGAGCTGCTGGCCGTTCATGTCGCCACGGAAAACCACCCGGACGATCTGATTTGCCTTGAGATTAAAACGGTCGTAAGACCATTCATTGCCGATGAATAGGAGGATGGCCAGGCAGGTGAAAATGCCGATGGCCAGTCCCAAGATATTGATCAGGGAAAATTTCCTGTTCCGGTATAAATTCCGGAAGGCGATTTTAAAAGCATTTTTGCGCAGCATAACAGATAATTATGGTCCCTGGAGGGAAGATCCCCACACCCTCGTTAAAAGGATACCGTCCGGAAGCAAGATTATGGCCATAATTTATCCCATTGCCAGATATTTATATATACATATAATAATTAGTTTATTTGATCATTTCCGAACGGTATTGTGCGAAAATGATACAGACTGGCTGGTTTAATTTCAATCCGCCGGGCGGCCACAACCTCCATCCAGGCCTATTCTTTTTCCCGGGTCCAAAGCAGATGGAGATACCCCCGAGATCCGTAAACCGGATCCCGGGAAGGTAGGGGAGTCTGCTGATCCTGGTGTCGGTGAGGGGATGTTCCCCCTTCATTCCGGTATTGATGTCAAAATCCCGTTGTCCCGAAGCCGGGATGGGGAAGGCTTTTCTGAAAAGGCCTGAAGATTTCAGCATGATCAGCCTTTTTGTGCATTTTATTCAGGACAAAGAAGCACCAGCTTTTTTGATGGACTTTTCCATGGAGATGCCCTTCCCCAACACCCCCCGGAAAGGGTCCCCCTCGCTTCGAACCCGGGCCACTGCATTTAAGATCGTGAAATCCTTCATCCGCAATCCTGGCTTCACTTCATCCCAGTCCAGAGGCATGGAAACGGTAGCACC
>DATKSX010000028.1:0-2907 GCA_035531415.1 Chitinophagaceae bacterium | reverse complement strand
GAGCCAGAATGCATGAGGTTTGCGGTTCTCCCAGACCCCTTCGTGGAAAAGCTTCTGGTCTGCGAACAGACTGTGGGTGACCTGGCCGATGGTCAGATCCCCGCTGCTGTCGATCAGGACCTGGCAATAAGCGCTGATATTGGAATTGATGGGAGAAGGTCCATCACCGAGCACGATGGTATCCTGCTGGGCAAAGAGTTCCCCGGGAAGCACAGCCAGGAAAATGGCCAGAAAAAGGGCTACTGCGGGTGCTTTCCTCAAGGGTTTGGTTTGTAGCAGGACGGCCCTACCTGATTTTATCGATTGCCGCAGCAAGCTTCCGGTCCTTGTCTGTCACGATGTCTCCGGCATCATGAGAACTGAGCCGGATCTCGAGCTCATTATAGACGTTGATCCAGTAGGGGTGGTGGTCCATCTTTTCAGCGATCAGGGCCACCCGGGTCATGAACGCGAAGGCTTCCTGGAAGTTGGTGAACCGGAATTTCCGGATGAGCTGATTTTCTTTTTTTTTCCACATAAGGATTGGTTTTGTATTTTATTCCAGGATGAGGTTTTGCCTGTTTTTAACTTCCTCCAGCGATAATTCCGAGACCAGACGGACTGAACCGATTTCCCTGACCCGTTCCAGGAGCAATTTCAGTTCACCGGTAAGGTAATAATCCCCCTTAACGAGCCAGAGGCAGTCGAAATGCTTCAACTCGGGTAGGAGGAATTCTGCCCTGAAATGGTTGTTGAACAGGTAATGGATCACCGACTTCATGGTCTCCTGGTAACGAAAAACATTGAAAAATATGGTCTTCCTCCCCTTCTTCAGCTGGATCTCCAAATCCGGTTCCAGCCTGAAATCAAACCGGAGGGCCTGGTTGATCTCCCAGCAGAGCTGGTAGTCCTTCATCGGGGTGACCATGCCGATCAGCCTGGAATCGTCCAGGAACTGGTCGGAAACCGAGTCGTTGTTCAGCCTGAATAACGAGGCAGACATGATTTAACCTTTAACGGAAGGATCCCAGAATAATTTCCGGAAATCCACCACCGTATCGTTTTTGACCCGGACCCCTTCCTGCTCCAGCAGTTCCTGCATCAGCGTGGGCGTGCCAAAATGATTCTTACCGGTAAGCATCCCGTTGCGGTTTACCACCCGATGGGCGGGAACCGGAGGGCGGCTCCGGTGGGAAGAATTCATGGCCCACCCCACCATCCGGGCCGAAAGCCGGGTCCCGGCCGATTCGGCGATGGCCCCGTAAGTGGTTACCCTTCCCTTGGGGATCTGCCTGGCGATCCGGAATACGGCCTCGAAAAAAGATGCCTGGTCCTGGTCTTTATCTTCTTTCATGGAGGAGGTCACCAATTTAGCGTTTTTCCCGTCACCGGGCCCCGTCATTCCATAGGGACAATGCCTGCATCCGTTGCCGCAACAATATCCTCTTCTGAGAAGGTATTGCTCGGTAAGGACCATCCTTCCGTCCGGATCCGGATACCAATCCGTACCAATAACCAGGAGATCAGGCATGGGCGGCCTCCAGGGATTCCAATTGTTTGGGAAGGCTGAATGAAAGATAACAGATCGTCCTTCCGGACTGGAGGTGAAGGGTTTCATAATAGGTCCGGATGGAAAGCAGGGGGTTGGCGGGGTCCCCGGCGTAAAGGTCCTCGATTTGCTCATGAAGGTTGCAGTTCCAATGGCGGATCGTGTCGAGGGTGAACTCGTACAATTCCCTGGAATCCGTCTTCAGGTGGATCTTTCCCCCCGGTTTCAAAAGTTCCCGGTAAATCTTCAGGAACCGGATATGGGTCAGTCTTTTCTTTTGCTTGGACTTGCGCAGGAAGGGATCGGCGAAGGTGATCCAGATCTCCTCCACCTCCCCCGGCCCGAAATATTCCGCGAGACGGCTGATATCGGTCCTGAGAAATGCTGCATTTGGGATTTTTTCATCCAGCCCGGCCCGGGCTCCCTTCCAAATCCGGTTACCCTTGATGTCCACCCCGACGAAATTGCGCTGGGGATAGATGCGGGCCAGTCCAAGGGTATACTCCCCCTTTCCGCAGGCGAGTTCCAGGGTAATGGGGTGGTCATTTCCGAAGAATTGCGTCCAGTTTCCGGCCATGCCTTCCGGGTTGATCAGGACATTGGGAAAGGTTTTGATCTCCTCGAAACGGATCAGCTTTTTATGTCCCATGAATGCAAAAATAACGGGAAATCCCCGCGCGGTAAACAGACGGACTTATTATGAAAAAATTGAATGGAAAAGGGGGGAAAAGAAGAAGGGGCTGTTAGAAAACAGCCCCCATGATTAATAAGTTAACCATATCCTATGAAAAACCGAAACAAAGATAGTTTACAGCCTTACCTGGACTTGTGAAATTTGGTGAACGTAGTATAATTGTCCGGGAACGCTGCATTTTTGACCGTAAGCGAAATGGAGGGGGATAAAATACCCAAGGTGGGAGGAAAATTATTTCTGGTGATTCAAAGGGTCCCTCGGAGGTCCCGGGACAGAAAACTCTTAAGGCCACCCCTTTATTGCTGAAATCCGGATTTCAGCACTGAAATTGTTCTATAATTCCATAAAGGATGCAGGATTTATTACCAGTCCTTGAAAACCAATAGGTTGATGAAAAAATACGAAGGTCCGGGTTGTCCTGAGGGGAAGATCCTTCCCAGAAAGGCGGGCATACGGTCCAATTCGAAAGCTTGCTGCCCCATCCCCTGAAAAGGTCTGGGTGCCCTGACCGTAACTGAAAACCTGGCCCTGTGGCTGGGGGAAATGGAAATCGATCTGCGCCAGGGAGGCAGGGCCCGGATCCGGTTTCCCCATGCGCAGGATGAGCAGGTTGGAAAGGGTCTCATCTGGATTGAAGGCACCGGTCCGGTCCCCCTCCCATTATCTCTGAAAAAAGACAAAGCCG
>DATKSX010000027.1:0-3817 GCA_035531415.1 Chitinophagaceae bacterium | reverse complement strand
GCTCACGGCGATGGATCCCGATCATCTGGATATATATGGAACCGAAGAGGTAATGGAGGAGGCATTCATTGAATTCACCGCAAGGGTCAGGAGGGATGGATGGCTCATCAGCAAAAAAGGCCTTCGCCGGGAAAAGAATTTCAAGGCGGATCAAACCCTCAGTTACAGCCTGGAAGACCACAATGCAGATATCCATGGTAAAGACATCAGGCTGACTCCGGAAGGATACCATTTCAATGTAGTGGAAGGTCCCTGGGACCTGGGCGGGGTCACCCTTCAGTTGGGAGGCCTTCATAACGTTGAAAACGCGGTGGCCGCGGTGGGTGTGGCCCACCGGCTGGGAATCCGGTGCGAGGAGATCCGGGAAGCGGTTGCCGGATTCAGGGGGGTGAAAAGAAGGTTTGAATTCATCCTGCGCGACCAGGAAAGAGTTTACATCGATGATTATGCCCACCACCCTGAGGAATTAAAAGCCCTGATCCTGGGAGCAAGACAGCTTTTCCCGGGGATGCCATGCACGGTGATTTTCCAGCCTCACCTGTTCACAAGGACCAGGGATCTGGCCCTGGGCTTCGCCCAAAGCCTGGAACTGGCTGACAGGACCATTCTGTTACCGGTTTATCCCGCCCGGGAAAAACCCATCGAGGGGGTAAATTCCGGCATGATCGCTTCCCTGATGCAATCGGGGAGCGTGGAGTTGATGGGCCAACAGGCCTGCATGGAATGGCTCCGGACCCATCCGGTGCAACTGCTGATCACCTGTGGGGCAGGGGATGTGGACCAGCTGGTCGATCCGATCCGAATCATTCTGCAAAACCAAAAGAGCTGATGCGCCGGTTTTCCAAAATAGCATTCTTCCCCTGGGTCGCAAGAGTGGCCTGGTTTTCCCTGGCCACCGGCACCTGTATTTTACTGGTATCGGCCATCCGCGCCAAGAATAACCAGAAATGCAAATCCCTTTTCATCAGCATCGACCCGGGTACAGCGCTCCCCTGTGTCCAGGCCGCCGAACTCCATGCCCTGCTTCGGGAAAGACATTTGGACCCCCGGGGGAAAAACCTACGGTCCGTGGATGCTTCTGCCATCGAAAGCCTGTTGGAATCAGAGCCCTGGATCAGCCATGCCCAGGTTTACCTGGATAATGGAAATCAGATGCATATCCGGGCAACCCAGCGGAAAGCCCTGGTCCGGGTCTTTTCCACCACAGGTGAAAGCTATTATCTGGATTCTGAAGGCCACAGGCTTCCCCTTCCCTCCCAGGTCCGTCCTGCTCAGCCCGTGTTCACCAGCTTCCCGGCAGGACAAAATTCCGTCACCGACAGCCTCATCCTGACAGGAGTGCTCCATCTCGGAACATTCCTGGTCGGGAATTCCTTCTGGAATGCACAGACCGAGCAAGTCAATATCCAGGAGGATGGCAGTTTCGAGCTGATTCCCCGGATCGGAGGCCAGGTTATCCTGCTCGGGGACGGAAACAACCTGCCCGCCAAGTTCAACAACCTGATGGCCTTTTATCGCCAGGTACTTAACGTGGAAGGCTGGGAAAAATACGATACGATCAACCTGTCCTATAAAAACGAGATCGTTGCTGTTCGTCGCCCGGCCCGAAAGGGCCAGGCTGCGACGGTTCCCGTCGCCCCAGAGACCTGGGCCGGGTCTGTTGGAAAGTCACCGTCAAGAGGTCCCATCTTAAAAAAGCCGGATCCTCCAGCCCGCCAGGTCAGTGTTCAGGCTGGTCCAAAACCCAAGGCGATTTATACCGCACCGAAAACGCATCATCCATCCATAAACACATCTAAAACCAACTGACAGCTATGAACCCAATTGAAACCAACCCCTCTCCCGTCATTGTGGGCCTGGACATCGGGACTACAAAAATCGCCGCGATCGCGGGGAGGAAGAATGAATTCGGGAAGCTGGAAATCCTCGGCTTCGGCCGGGCCAATTCCTTTGGAGTGCAGCACGGCATGGTACTGAACATCGATCAGACCATCAAGGCCATCCGGACCGCCCTGGAGAACTGCCGTGCTTCCCGCAAGGATCTTGAAATCAGCGAAGTCTATGTGGGCATCGCAGGTCACCATGTCAAGAGCCTCCAGACCCGCGGTGATATTGTTCGCAGCGACACCGAAGGGGAGATCACCCAAAAGGAGATCGACCAACTGGTCGCAGACCAATATAAAACCTATATCCCGGCCGGGGACCAGATCATCGACGTGATCCCCCAGGAGTTCACCGTGGATAATTTCCAGAACATCCCAAATCCAATCGGGTATTCCGGAGTCAAGGTGGGAGCAAATTTCCACATTATAACGGGCGACAAGACCGCGATCCGCAATATCAACCGGAGTGTGGAAAAGGCTGGCCTGGTTACCAGGGACCTGGTCCTCCAGCCCCTCGCCTCCGCCGCGGCCGTAATGTGCGACCTGGACCTTGAAGCCGGGGTAGCCATTGTTGACATCGGGGGTGGTACCACGGATCTCGCCGTATTCTATGAAGGGATCCTCAAGCATACCGCGGTGATCCCTTTCGGTGGGGAGAATATCACCAATGACATCAAAAACGGCCTTGGGGTCCTGAAAACCCAGGCCGAACAGATGAAAGTCCAGTTCGGATATGCGTTGGCTGATGAAGCAAAAAGCAATGCCTTCATTACCATTCCGGGGCTCAGGGGTCAGACCCCCAAAGAGATCTCCGTAAAGAACCTGGCCCATATCATCCAGGCCCGGATGCAGGAGATTCTGGATTTCGTGCTATACCACCTCAAACAGGTCGGCCTGGACAACAAGTTGCTCAACGGAGGCATCATCCTGACTGGCGGTGGATCCCAGCTCAAGCACCTGATCCAGCTCACGGAATATGTCACCGGGATCAATGCCCGGATTGGATTTCCCAACGAGCACCTGGCGAGCGGTCATATCGAAGAACTCGCCAAACCGATGTATTCCACCTGTATTGGGCTCATACTCAAAGGGTATAACGACTATGAGAATTCCGTGAAGAGTTCCGGGGTGAGCGCCAATTCGGTAGGCTCTTCCGGAGGGCCAGGCCCTGGGGAACTCGTTGAGGCCCTGGAGGAGGAAATGAAGGAAGGTCACGGCCCGGCCCAATCCCGCCAGGCCCTGAAGACCAAGTCCATGAAAGGATTGCTGGATTCACTGAAAACCGGAATCATCGATCTTTTCAGAGAGGAGGATGATCCCAAATTCGGATAAATCAAAATTTTACCAGCCATGTATTCAATTCAGCTTAAAACAAACCAGTTGTCATGATACATTTTGATCTGCCCAAGGAAAAATCTTCCATCATCAAGGTCATTGGGATTGGAGGGGGCGGAAGCAACGCGGTGAACTTCATGTTCAACCAGAATATTGAAGGCGTCGATTTTGTCATCTGCAATACGGATGCCCAGGCCCTCCACAGCAGCCCGGTACCCAATAAGGTCCAGCTCGGACCCCATCTTACCCAGGGTCTTGGGGCAGGGGCCAATCCCTCCATTGGCAAACAGGCCACCGAGGAGTCCTTCGAGGAGATCAAGAAGATCCTGGAAGTGAACACCAAGATGGCCTTCCTTACCGCTGGGATGGGTGGTGGTACCGGTACCGGAGGAGCTCCCATCATCGCCAAAATATGCAGGGAACTCGGCATTCTTACTGTCGGCATCGTCACAATGCCTTTCACCTATGAAGGGAAAAAACGAATGCAACAGGCAGAGGAAGGGATCAACGCCCTCAACGCCTACGTGGATACCCTGCTGATTGTTTCCAACGACAAGCTCCGCCACCAGTTCGGAAACCTCCCCTTCAAGGCGGCCTTC
>DATKSX010000026.1:0-3917 GCA_035531415.1 Chitinophagaceae bacterium | reverse complement strand
GACCCGGGCTCCGGCAACCACGGTTCCGGAGAAAAAATAAGGATATCCCAACAGTTCCGATGCCTCTTCCAGGTTTCCGTCCCGGATGTCCTGGCGGATCCTGGTGGAACTTACCGTGACCTCATGCACCACACGGGGAGGGATTTCAAGCACTTCAAATCCGAGGATGGTCCCGTACCGGCAGAGCAAACCGATATCGCCCTTGCGGTCATGACCGAAATGATGGTCGTAACCGATAATCATGGTCCGGGGATGAAACCGCCGAACCAGGAAATCCCGGATGAATGCCTCCGGGCTGAGCTGGGAAAAAGCCGTGGTGAAGGGAACCACCACCAGGTGATCCATGCCCTGTTCGGCAAGCAAGCTGATTTTTTCATCCAGGGTGTTGAGTATTCCGGGTTGGTTGGGGGAGGGACGCAGCACTTCCCGGGGATGAGGATCGAAAGTGATGATCACGGTCTGACCGCCCTGGGCCCCGGCCACTTCCTTCATTTGCCTCAGGATCTGGCGATGCCCGAGATGCACACCGTCAAAGGTCCCGATGGTCACCACAGCCCTGGGAAAGGCGGGTAAATTTTCAATGTCCCGGTGCACCTGCATGGATGAAACCCTTTGGAGGGCCTGCAAAAATAGAGAATTGGCCGGATTTGTCCGGGTGGCAGGGGAGGGGAATAAAATCGAAACTAATTTTTATCTTGGTCAGGGAATGAACAACCCCTAAATCCTTATCCATGACCCCTGCCTCAGAAATCATCATCAAGGACCAGACCGCAAACCCTGCGGCCCTGGGCCTGTTCGGGTTCGGTATGACCACGGTGCTGCTCAACCTCGGCAATGCGGGGCTGATCCCGATGGATTCCATGATTCTCGCCATGGGGATCTGTTACGGGGGCATCACCCAGGTTATCGCAGGCATCATGGAATCCAGGAAGAACAACAGTTTCGGGTTCACTGCCTTCCTTTCTTTCGGGTTTTTCTGGCTGAGCCTGGTGGTATTGCTTGTGCTGCCCAAAATGGGCTGGGCCACCGCGGCTTCCCATTCCAGCATGGGAGCCTACTTCGTGCTTTGGGGGGTCTTCACGGGCATCCTTTGGATCGGCACTTTCCGGATCAGCCTGGCGCTCCAGGTCGTTTTTGTCACCCTTTTGATCCTGTTCACCCTGCTGGCCATCCATGAATTTACTTCCAACCCCCTGGTTGGTAAGGCGGCTGGTGTTGAGGGGATTCTTTGCGGGGCCAGTGCCATTTATACCGGCGCAGCCAACCTGCTGAACGAAATTTATGGCCGCACCGTTCTTCCCGTCGGGCTCGTGGTCCGGTCCAGGTCCGACCTCACCACCCATGATTGAACCCCTCCTTTGTTCCTTATGGTATAATTTCGCATCTTAAACAGGTCACCATTGGATTCTCATAAGTATGCGGGGCGCGGCGCTTCCTCCGGAAAAGAGGAGGTGCACGAGGCCGTCAGCCACCTGGACAAAGGTTTATTTCCCAAAGCATTTTGCAGGGTTTTTCCGGATTATCTGGCCTCCTCACCGGACCATGTCAATATCCTCCATGCGGACGGTGCAGGAACCAAATCGGCCCTGGCTTACCTCTATTGGAAGGAAACCGGGGACCTTTCCGTTTGGCGCGGGATTGCACAGGATGCCATTGTGATGAACCTGGACGATCTGTATTGCGCGGGGGCTGTGACCGGATTCACCTTCAGTTCCACCCTGGGCAGGAACAAAAGAATTATTCCCGGAGCGGTGATCCGTGAAATCATTGACGGGACCCAGGATTTTTTCGACCGGATGGCGGCTTTCGGGATCTCCATCCATTTCCTGGGAGGGGAGACTGCCGATGTGGGAGACCTCACCCGTACCATCATCGTGGATGGGACGATGGCCTGCCGCATGCCCCGGTCCGAAGTGATCACCAACGAGAATATCCAGGCAGGAGACTGGATAGTGGGCCTTTCCTCCTCAGGGAAGGCAACCTATGAGCAGGAATATAACAGCGGGATTGGTAGCAACGGCCTGACCTCTGCCCGGCATGACCTGCTTCACCATGACTATTTGGGCAAGTATCCGGAAACTTCGGATCCGGGTATGGACGAAAAACTGGCCTATAGCGGTCCTTACCGGATCACGGATTCCAACGGGACCCCCCTGGATATTGGGAAGCTCCTGCTGTCTCCCACCCGGACCTATGCCCCGATCCTGAAGGAAATTCTGGAATCCGGAAGGGAAAAGGTTCATGGAATGATCCATTGCAGCGGGGGAGGTCAGACCAAATGCCTCCATTATATGCCGGATTCCGTCAGCATCCTGAAGGATAACCTTTTCGATCCTCCCCTGGTTTTCCGGATGATACGGGAATGTTCCGGTGCTGACTGGAAAGAAATGTACAGCGTGTTCAACATGGGACACCGCATGGAGCTTTTCCTTCATCCTTCATTGGCCGAAGAGGTAATCCGCACGGCCGAAAAATTCCAGGTCCCGGCGCGGATCATCGGAAAAGTCCTTCCCCTTTCCGGTTACCGGTTAATGCTCCAGGGCGGTTTCGGGGAAATCCGGTTTTAATTCCGGTCCTGATCTCATTTCCCCCGGTCCCTGAAAAGAAAATCGGGGTTCCCGCCAGGCCCCCGGAGCGTTCGCCTAAAAAAATTGTAATTTTGAAAGGACCAACCGGTAACTCCATGGCCGAGAGCCCCATCGCAGAACTGAAGAATGTCAATATCTACCAAAGCAATGCCCTCATCCTGGGCAACGTAAATCTTTCGGTGAGCAAGGGGGAATTTGTTTACCTGGTAGGAAAGACCGGTACCGGGAAATCCAGCCTCCTGCGCACCCTTTACGGGGACCTTCCCCTCCGGGAAGGGGAGGGAAGGGTGGTGGGTTTTGACCTCAGCCAGATCACCTGGAAGACCGTCCCTTACCTGAGGCGGAACCTGGGTGTGGTTTTCCAGGATTTCCAGCTCCTCACCGACCGGAATGTGCATGAAAACCTCGCTTTCGTCCTGAAGTCCACGGGCTGGAAGGACCAGGCCCGGATGGAAGAAAAGATCAATGACGTCCTGGATAAGGTAGGCCTGAAGACCAAGGGATTTAAAATGCCTTTCGAACTTTCCGGCGGGGAGCAGCAAAGGGTGGATATCGCCCGGGCCATGCTCAATTCACCAAAACTGATCCTGGCGGATGAACCCACGGGTAACCTGGACCCGGAGACTTCCGACGACATCATGCAACTGCTTTTCCAGATCGCACGGGACTATGGCACTTCGGTGATCATGGCCACTCACGACTATATCGTCCTTCAGAAATTCCCATCCCGGGTCCTCAGGACCGAACAGGGAAAAGTGGTGGACAATGTCACCGTCTCCTTTGCTTAAGGCTTTTCTGAATTTATTTTCCGACCTAATCCCGGTCCAGGTTCCATTAAGGAAAGGGTCCCGGAAAGCACCTTGCTTTCCTGTTCCCAGCAAAGTTCCCGGGCTGCAACGGCTGTGTTGGATTTCCACCCCAGGTACCGTTCCGGGTCCCCGAACATAAACCTGATTCCCGCTGCGATGGCCTCTGGGGTCACTTCGGAAACGCAGGTTCCCACCTGATACCCCTCAATGATCCCTGAAACCTCCGGGAGATTGCTGGCCAGAACGGGGATGCCCGCATGGATATAATCGAAAAGCTTATTGGGGAGGCTGAAACGGTAATTCAGATTGGTACCCTTATCCAGGGTGATCCCCAGCTGGCATTTCCGGGTCAGGGCGGAAAGTTGGCCGAAGGGCAACCTGTCGATGAACCGGATCCGGTCCTCCAGTCCACGATCGGCTGCCATCCTGCGCAGGGATCCAAATACATCCCCCGACCCCACTATGAGCAGGAAGTATTCCTCAGGGGCCAACAGCCCCATCGCGCAGACCAGTTCCTCAG
>DATKSX010000025.1:0-8504 GCA_035531415.1 Chitinophagaceae bacterium | reverse complement strand
TACCACCCATTCATAGATGATGATTCCGATCACGATGGAAGGAATGCCCTGGAGTACATCGACCGCGAGCCTGCACCAATAGGCCAGCCTGCCCCGGGCCACCTGGCTCAAGTAGATCCCGACCAGGATGCCCAGCGGAATGGCCACCACGGAAGCCACCAGGATCAGCAACACCGTTCCGAGAATGGCATTGCCCACACCACCCCCCGCCTCACCAACTGGCCGCGGTATGTTCACCAGGAAATGCCAGCTGATCGCGTGGATCCCCTGTCTGAAAATGTAAAACAGGATGAATATCAAGGGGGCGGTAGAAAGCACCGTGAGGCTGATCACCATAAAGTGGAAAAGCCTGCTTTTGATCCCCCTGACGCGGACCGAGCGGTCCAGGGCACCGGCCAGGTTGAAGGAGGGATTTCCCAAAGGGTTGGCTTTATCCAGAATGGTCTCCATAATTTTTATATCTTTTAATTCTCCCCATCAGTCCAGGGTGAACCGCCTGATGATTTGTTTTCCGATCATATTGATGATGGTCGCGACCAAAAAGAGGAAAAGCCCCATTTCGATCAGGACCGAAGCATAGACCTGCCCTGTGGCTTCCGTGAATTCATTGGCAATCACGCTGGCCATGGTATTACCGGGACTAAACAGTCCGCTGGGCAGGGAATGGGTGTTTCCGATCAGCATGGTGACGGCCATGGTTTCTCCCAGGGCCCTGCCCAGGGCTAGAAGAATCCCCGCGAACAGCCCGGAACGGGTGAACGGAAGGACCACATACCGGATTACCTCATACCGGGTGGCTCCCAGGGAATAGGCTGCCTCCTTCAAATGCCCTGGCACCATGCTGATTACCTGCCTTGAAAGGGAAACTGAAAAAGGCATCACCATGATGGCGAGAATGACCGAGGAGGTGAAGATCCCCACCCCATAGGGAGGAATGTTGAATTTCATTTCGATTCCTCTTACGATGGGCACCAGTACGAAAAGCCCCCAGAACCCATAGATCACCGAAGGAATACCGGCCAGCAGGTCTATAAGTTGCTTGAAGATCCCGGCAATCGGGCCTTTGCGGTAATATTCCCCGAGAAACAGGGAGACGGCAATAGAGAATGGTGCCGAAAAGAGCAGGGCAAGAAGGGAGGTGATCAGGGTTCCTGCAAGGAAGGGCAGGCCACCAAACTTTCTGGCTACCGGGTCCCAGGTCTTTCCATAGATAAAGCCAAGTCCGAGGGCCCGGATCGACGGCAAGGAATCCACCAGCAGGGTCAGAAAGATCATCCCCAGGAGGACTACAGCAATGATGGCCGAGACCGTCAGGGTTTTGCGGAAAGCTTTTTCCCGCAACGGAATACTTCCTGAAAAAAAAGGAAGGGTGGATGCCATGCCGTAATGATTCACCTGGTATTGCCCATCAAAGTAGGGGTTTATTGTTAAACGTCACCGTTTTAAGCAAATCCAGGGATTTGCTGACCACCGCCCCGGGCAACTTGGCATATTCCAGGGCCTCGGAATATTGTTGGCCTCCCTGGATGATCCAGGCGGCAAGATCTACCGTGGCCTTCCCCTGGGCCTCGGAACGGTTATCATAGGATTGGTTTTGGTACAGCAAAAGGTAACTGAAGCTACAAATCGGGTACCCGTCAGGCGCATCCGTATCCGTGATGGAGACTTTGAGGTCGGCAGGCATGTTGTTTATATTGGCGGCAGCACTGGTGGAGGCCAGGGTGGGACCCACAAAATTTCCCGACTTGTTCAAAAGCAACGCGGCAGGCATGCTGTTTTGCAGGGCATAAGCCAGTTCCACATAACCGATGGCACCCGGGGTCTGCTGGATGAGGCCGCTCACTCCTTCATTGCCCTTACCCCCCAGCCCTACGGGCCAGTCCAGTGATTTGCCTGTGCCGGGTTTTACCTTCCATACCGGGCTCACCTTGGAGAGGTAATCGGAGAAAATATAGGTAGTGCCGCTCGCCTCAGCACGGTGGATCACCGAAATCTGGAGGTTTGGGAGCTTTATCCCCGGGTTGAGAGCCGTGATGGCTTTGTCGTTCCATTGGGTGATTTTTCCCAGGTAGATTCCGGAAAGGATGGCCGAGTTAAACTTCAGGACGGGCTTACCCGGCAGGTTATAGGTGATTACTACCGCACCCAGGCAATCCGGGATATGGAGGACCACACCCGGAGATTTACTGGTTTCCCCGGCATTCATCGGAGCATCGGATGCCCCGAAATCCACGGTCTCGTTCTGGAGCTGTTTGATCCCGCCGCCGGAACCGATGGACTGGTAATTGACCATTACCCCGGTTTGTTGATTATAGGCCTCGAACATCTTGGAAAACAGGGGATAAACAAAGGTTGATCCGGCCCCAATCAGGCTTTTCCCATTTCCACTCCCGGAAGTGGAGGCGGAGGCAGCGGTACTGTCCTGGCTCCCAGGTTGGTTTGCCGATCCGCTGTGGCAGGAAACCAGGCCGATGCCCACCCCCAGGAGGGAGAGTGCTGAAGTAAAGATGCTGGATTTTAATTTCTGGTTCATAAAATGAAGTTTCGTTTGAAGTTTAGAAGCCGAAAGGATGAAGGTCTTATTTGCCATAGATATAATAGAAAGTGATCCGGTACACCAGGTCATAATCCGTGTTGGAGGCGGCCGTCTGGCTCATATACCGGTTATACCAGACATTGGGCATAAAATGAACGTTCTTGTTCGGGGTGAAATCCAGTCCGGCCACGATGAACTGTTCCCGGTTATTGGGTTCGTAGGTGGAGGTCAGCCCGGTGTATTTGGTGAAAGTGACATGATCATATTTAGTATCCGGGTTATAATTGTCCATCCGGGCGAAGAAATTAAGCCTGTCTTTTATGATCGCCCCATGGATATAAAACGATATCGCCTCTGAAAGGGCGCTGGTGGTATCGAAGATTGGACTGGCATTGCCCACGACATCATTTTCTCCATGGTTGGTGAAAGCCTCCACCCCGATGGTGAGATAGGGGGTATTGTATGCCGCGAAGGCCTTGACCATGTTGCGTGCATGGTGAAAACCCGGGGTCCAGTTCAGCCTTTCGTAATCCGCGTAAAGGTCGAAGACCAGTTTCTGGTCCAGGAATTTGGCATAGACGTCTCCATAAAACCATTTGAAATTATCTCCCTCCGGTTTATCTCCTGAGCCATTGCCCACCATCAGGTCATACCCGAAATTACCATGGTCCGGATCGAATTTGCCCTGGAGGGAAGCCCCGAAATCAAAGGAAGGGGTCCTGCGGATATCGGAAACGGTTCTTTCGATGGAGCGGTAACCCCAGATCACCTCCGTGAGCAGGGGAAAGGCCGGAGTGGCCCCCTCGCCAACCACCAGGTCTGTGCCCTTCCAAATATTTTTGATCCGGATATCGGCTAATTTGATATAAGCGGTGAATTTCCCGTTGGCAAGCAGGTCTCCTCCGGAAAAATTATCTTCTGCAGCAAAAAGAAACTCGGCCGCGAATTTGGGGCTGATATTGTAATTATACCCCAGATAAATCCTTCGGAACTGGAAGGCGTCCCGGCCGGCAGGGATCCCGGTATACTGGTTGGCCCCTCCCCTGGATGCATTATCCGAATGGGCCTTATAATAAAAGTCCCCGAAGGCATATCCCCAAAGCTGGCCGGACGGCTTGAAGGTGGAATCCCTGGAAGGATTCCGGGAAGCCGCTGATTTGGAAGCAACTGCCGAATCCATTCCCGTATTGGACCCCCCGGCTGCGTCCTGACCCTGGACGGCAAAGGCGCTCATCATCGCGGAAAGCAGCAGGAAACTGATCTTTTTGAGCTTAAAAATTCGGGGTATCATGAGGTGCATAGAGGGGTTTTTACCTTCGGTCAAAGATGTATCTGCAATATGAACCTCATCTTACCCTTGTGTTAACATAAGGTTAAATTAAATGGAAAGGGGGCTTGCCACGGAGGTGGGGATGGAATTTAAAACTCCAGGGTGATGCCTCCCAGCCAGTTCAGGGGAGCCTGGGGGAAATAGTTGTTTTGGGTATAGGTTTGCCCCCCCTGGATATAGGTATAGGTATAGCCGTTATTCAGGTATTTGACGCTGAAAAGGTTATTGAGCAGGAGGTTGAAATCCAGGGCCCGGATCCATCGGGGATGGAGGGCGTAGCCAACCCGGATCCCGTTCAGGAAATAGGCATGAATGCTCCTGGCCGGGTTCGAGCTGTTATCCAGGAATTGCTTGCCCACATATTTGCTGATCCAGTCGATTTCAAATCCTTTAAAGGGTGTTGCCGAAAGGGTGGCGCCTCCGATCACCCCGGGAGAAAACGAAATATCGGTGGTCCCGTGATAGAGGGAATCCTGTTTTCCGTTGTCATAATTATCGATGTATTCCGTGAAATTCAGGATCCTGTTCCGGCTCAGGGTCAGGTTACCCGAAAAGATCCATATCCGGGCAAAGTCAACAGATCCTGAAAATTCCACTCCCAGCCGGTAACTCAGTGGAATATTGGTGCGGGTATACGCCCCCACATCATTGATCTTCCCGGTAAGTACCAGCTGATTGTGGTAATACATATAATACAGCCCTGCGTGGAAAGAAGCTTTTGGGCGGTCCATATCAAATCCCGCTTCCAGGTCCTCCAATTGTTCCGGTTTCGGGGTCTGCATTTGGTTGGCCTCATAATCGCCCCGGTTGGGTTCTTTACCTGCCACTGCCAGGGAAACATACCATTTCCGGAAAGGGTCCTGAACCCAGGTTAGTCCAACCTTGGGGTTGAAGAAATTATAGGAGTTCCGCTGATCCAGGGTCGGGTTATCATCAAATCCGTTGATGTGGTACAGGATATTCCTCCATTGCAGGTCCGCGAAAGCATGAAAATTTCCTGCAATGACCTTTTCTCCCCTCACATACAGGTTGAGGTCGTTTTTATCCGCAAAATCCTGGTACCATTTGAACATCGGCGGAAAACCTCCGTCCTGCGCCCAGGTTACCACCCCGTAGTGCCAGCCCAGGTATTGGTCCCAGCCTCCGCCCACCGTCCAGGCATAATCCTTTCCTGAATAATCCAGCGAAAAAATGTCCCCATAATAATAATTATATAACCAGAGTTGCCGGGTCAGGTTGGTCGCATAAAGCGTGTCCCTGCCAAAGACCGGTCCCTGGATTCCATAATTGAGATAGGGTTCATTCTCCTGGTATTCCTCATAGTACCCCCAACCCTTGGTGAAGAACAGGGCGGTATTGAAATGCAGGGAGGGGTTGAACTGGTGGTCGAAAAAAAGCTGGTAATAATCCTGTTCGTAATTGTCCGTCTGGTTGGGATAATAGCTGCCATCAGGCTCCTGGCCCAGGCCATTATAGGTGGGATGGGTTTTCAGGGAGTCCTGGGGAACCCCGTTCCAGGCCTGGTAGGTTTTTTCCTTTCCGGTGAACACATTCAGCCGGATGGATGAATTGGGACTGAAATAGGCTGCAGAAAGATAGGCGGATTCCAGATCGGAGCCGGCCCGGTCGATATATCCCAGGGAAGTGATTTTCGATCCCCGGACATCCAGGGTGAAATGTCCGTCCATCAGGCCGCTGCCTGCATGGACGGTATGCTTCCAGGTGCTGTAGGAACCATAGGAATTGCTTAAGGTGGCGTAGGCAGAATCGTGAAAATCGTTCGTACTCACGTTCAGGGTGGCTCCAAATGCCCCTGCCCCGTTGGTGGATGTGCCGACACCCCGCTGGATCTGGATGCTTTGAGCCGAGGAGGCCA
This sequence comes from Chitinophagaceae bacterium, assembly GCA_035531415.1. Classification (GTDB taxonomy): domain Bacteria; phylum Bacteroidota; class Bacteroidia; order Chitinophagales; family Chitinophagaceae; genus JANWKA01. The sequence goes on along the minus strand of DATKSX010000025.1, from coordinate 2,762 downwards.
GGTCCGGAATATCGACCCAGTACACTCCCTGGTCTTCGGCATCATTGACCGGGATCCCGTTGATGGTGACATTGATCCTGGTCTCGTCCGTTCCCCGGATATGAATGCCCGTATAGCCCACCCCGTTGCCTGCATCGGAGTTCACCACGACCGAAGGAGTCTGATCCAGGAGGTAAGGCAGGTCCTGTCCCAGGTTGCTTTTGGAAAGATCTTTCCCAAGCACTTCGGTGGCCGCGAAAGGGGCGTATTTGCCCACCCGCGTGCTGGTGATCTCCACGGGTTCCACGAACAGGCCCGGGTTCTCCAGCCTTACCAGGTAATCCTGCCTGTCGGAGTCAAGGGGGAATTGGCGGATGAAATTGCGGTAACCCGTGAAGCTTACCTGGAACTTATAGGATCCGGGAGCAAGGCCCCCGAAGGAAAAAATTCCCAAGCTGTCTGTTGCCAGTCCCCTTGCGGTGGATCCGGTCAGGACCACGTCCGCACCAGCTACGGGTTGCCCGGTCCTGTTGTCGATGACCTGACCCCGGAAGGTGAGCTGGGCCTTCGCCTGGAGGAAGGTGAAAGCGAAAAGGAAAATCCATGCAATTTTCATCGGGCACTGTTTTGAACCAGTCCCTTTTCGGGTCACAAAGGAATTACCCTCCGGGATCCGGGACGACATGCTGCCAAAACAGGTAAGGGAAAACTCTCTTACCATTCCTAACCAGCATTACCTGGTCCAGGTTCAACGGGTATGATCTCAGCCTGACAGTAAGGCACCCCGAGGGAGAAACCGGATGAGCGCGCCCGCAATCCGGGCCACCCATCTGAGGACGGTTTTCGGGAGCGAAATTATGGAGAAAATTTCAGAGCATGGGAGAATTTACCTGTTGGTCCAGGGACAAAATGTAGGGGAATCCTTTCCCGGATCCGGTTAAACCGGGGAAATTCAAATCTGGTGCGTTCCGTTTTCGATGGAAGTCACATAAATCTCCGGAGTCTTTGAAAATTTCTCCCGGTAAGCAGCGCTAACCAGCTGGCTGTATGTGGAAATGGCATCCTCCCGGATAATATGAATCACACAGCCCCCGAAACCCCCGCCCATCATTCTCGCCCCAACGATTTCCTTGTTTCCTGAGGCCAATTGCACCAGGAAATCCAGTTCAGGGCAGCTCACTTCATATTTTTGACTCAGCCCCTGATGGGAAGCATACATCAATTTCCCGAATGCCACCAGATTCCCCTGCTCCAGCAGCAAAGAACCCTCCACGACCCGGTCATTTTCTTCCACCACGTAGCTGCACCGTTCATATAATGGGGAGGGCAACAGGGAGCGGTGGGTTACCAGGGCCTTGCAGGAAACATCCCTGAGGGTTTGAATCCCGGGAAGAACCCCGCCAAGGATCCGGACCCCTTCCTCGCATTGCTGCCTGCGGATATTATATTCCGACGTGGCCAGGGAATGGTCCACCAACGTATTGCAAAGCAGGATCCGGTATTCCGGAAAATCAAAGGGAATGTAACGGAACTCCAGGGACCTGCAATCCAGGCGGATGACCTTATCCTTCTGACCCAGGAGGCTGGCGAACTGGTCCATGATTCCGCATTTCACCCCGACCCATTGGTGCTCCGCCTGCTGCCCGATCCGGGCCAGGCTCAGCCGGTCCAGGTTCAGGCCGAATATTTGGTTCAGGCCAAAAGCGATACCGCATTCCAGGGCAGCGGAGGAGGATAAACCGGCCCCGATGGGTATGTCTCCTCCCAATACGCAGTCGAACCCACCGATCTGCAGGCCTTTCTGGTTAAACATAGCCACCACCCCTAGAATATAATCGGCCCAGTTGCCGAAAGGCCCGAGCCTTTCGGTGGAGAAATCCAGGGTCTGGTCAAAGGCGGCCGCATGCAGGTTGATCCGGCTTGTTCCGTTTGCCGCAAGGGCAAACACGATCTGCTTATCAATCGCCGCCGGCAGCACGTACCCTTCATTATAGTCCGTATGCTCCCCGATCAGGTTCACCCTTCCGGGGGAAGCGATCAGGATTGGGTCATTATGGAATAATTGCCTGAATTTTTGACCGATTCGATCTTTCATCTTGAAAAGTTAGCCCGGGGGCCCTGGTTCCGGAAACCTGAACCTGGCGGCTAAAATAAGACAGTTTACGGCTGCGCGGAAATGATGCCGGCATTTAGACCACCCAGGGCAAAATTTATCCATTTGTCTGATATTTCTTTCTACTTTAGCCCACTGCAATTTGGACCAATTACCTAAAACGGGCTTATGGCTGAAAAACAATCCAGGGGGCTTCATCCCACATTCTTTGTCCTGGTCACGGTTTTTTTCTTCTGGGGATTCCTGGCCGCATCCAACGGGGTTTTCATTCCTTTCTGCAAATCCCATTTCAACCTGACCCAGCTCCAATCCCAGCTGATCGATTTCGCGTTTTACAGCGCCTATTTTATCGGGTCCCTGATCCTGTACCTGTTTTCCGCGGCCCGAAAGGTGGATATCCTCAACAAGATCGGCTATAAGAAAGGGATCATATACGGCCTGCTCATCTCCGTGGTGGGAGCCCTGATCATGATCCCCTGCATCAACAAGCAGCGGGTGGTTCCGGTCTCCGAGACCACCAGCCAGATCGTCAACCTCCAGGATAAGCAGGAGATCCAGACCACCGACCACGTGGTTCATTTTATAAAAACGGGGACCCAATTCCGGATGGAGATCCACTATGGCGCCCAGGCGGACCAATACACCTCGAACCAGCAGATCCGCAATTTGA